>JBDSMK010000240.1:0-5265 GCA_039915905.1 Ilumatobacteraceae bacterium | reverse complement strand
CGGCCACGTCATCTGAGTGAGTTCGTCGGCCAGCGCGAGCTGAAAGTGCACCTGGCGATCGTGTTGGAGGCAGCCCGCCGGCGAGGCCAGGCGGCCGATCACGTGCTGCTGGCCGGACCCCCCGGGTTGGGCAAGACGAGCATGGCAGGAATCATCGCTGCATAGATGGGTGTGCACATGCTCACCACTTCCGGTCCTGCGCTGGAACGGGCGGGTGATCTGGCGGCGATCCTTACCAAGCTGGAGGACGGTGACGTGCTGTTCATCGATGAGATCCACCGGCTGTCGCGGGTCGTTGAAGAGATCCTCTATCCGGCGATGGAGGACTTCAAGCTCGACATCGTCGTCGGCAAAGGCCCGGCCGCCTCCTCGATCCGGCTGAACTTGCCGCGCTTCACCCTGGTCGGTGCGACCACACGCACCGGGATGATCACCGGGCCGTTGCGAGACCGCTTCGGCCTCGTTGCCCGGCTCGACTATTACGACGCCGCCGAACTGGAAGCGATAGTTCGCCGGGCGGCCGGGATCCTGCACGTGGAAGTGTCGCAGGAGGGTGCGTGGGAGATCGCCCGGCGTTCACGGGGAACACCACGCATCGCCAACCGTTTGCTGCGGCGAGTACGTGACTACGCCGAGGTTCGTGGCGACGGCACCGTCAACGAGGAGACGGCCAATGCCGGACTGAGGCTGTTCGGCGTCGATGGCCTCGGCCTCGACAAGGTCGACAGGGCGATCCTCACCGCCATCTGCCGGCAGTTCTCGGGTGGTCCCGTCGGGCTGAGCACGCTGGCGATCAGCGTCGGCGAGCAGCCCGAGACGGTTGAAGACATGTACGAACCGTTCCTGATCCAGCAGGGGATGATCGCCCGCACGCCACGTGGCCGGGTGGCGATGGCCGCCGCCTACGCCCACCTCGGTCTCGCGGCTCCCACGATTGACCGAGCCCCCAACCTGTTCGACTAACGCCTGACTGACCTGGACCTGGACCTGACCCGCGGGCGCGGCCCGACCGGCCGCCGCCCCCCGGACCGACCGGCCGCCGGGCCCCGCGGGCGCGATACAGACACGTTTGCGATGGTCATGCACACCCGCGGGCGCGATACCGACACGTTTACGATGGTCTTGAACACCCGCGGGCGCGAATCTGAACACCAGGAGGCCGGCGGGTGCCAGAGCCGAGACCGGCGGGCGGCATGGGCCGTATTGGCGTCAGCTAGGGGAGTGGGCGACCAGGAAGGCCATCGTCTTGGCCCACGCGGCGTTGGATGCCGGCTGGTTGTAGAACATCTCGCTCTCATGGTTGTCGAACGCATGGCCGGCATTCTCCACGTTGAGCACGAAGCCTGGTCGACCGGCTATCGCCGCGGCCACCACATCGACACCGTCATTGGGGATGAAGTCGTCGGCGTTGCCGAAATGGAGCAGCGTCGGGCAGTGGACATCGTCGATCGACCCGATCATCGCCGGCACGCCGGAGCCGTAGTAGCTGATGCACACGCTCGGTGATCCGGATGCGGCTACCGCCCAGGCGAGTGTGCCACCGAGGCAGAAGCCGATCACCCCGGGGGCGGTGGCCAGCCCGGAATATTCGCCGAGGTGCTCGAGCGCCGCGACACAATCGGAGACCGCCACCGGAAAGTCGAGCTGTTGAACCTTGGCGAACGACTCGCTGAGTCCGGCCTCGTCGTGTGCCGCCTCCCAGTGCGGCGCAAACCGCCAGAACACATCGGGCGCGGCCACCAGATACCCGGCGTCGGCCAACCGTTGGCAGACGGCGCGGATGTACGGCCCGACGCCGAATATCTCCTGGATCACCAACATTGCCATCCGTGGCTCAGAATCGGGTGTCCACAGATCGAGTTGCATCGCGCCGTCGGCGCCGCGATCGACCGATTGAGTGCTGTGAGTAGCCATTCGGCCATCGTCGCACAACCACACTCGCACCCCATCCACGCGCTCGGGCACCCACACCGCCATCACCAACCACTCAGGCACAACCGCACACGCGCACTCGCACCCACGCCGCACTCGGGCACCGGCCGCCGTAGCCTTGGGCGCCGCATGCGCCTCGCCGACTTCGACTACCCGTTGCCACCATCTCGCATCGCCCAGTACCCGGTGGAACCACGTGATTCGGCCCGGCTGCTGGTTGATCGCGGGAGCGCCGCAGCGGAGCATCGCCATGTCACGGACCTCGTCGAACTGCTCGGCGACGGTGATCTGCTGGTGGTCAACGACACCAAGGTGATCCCGGCAAGGCTGCGACTGCGGCGCACTACCGGAGGAGCCGCGGAAGTGCTGCTGCTCGAGCCGCTCGACGCCGAGCGCCGGGTGTGGGAGGCGATGGTCCGCCCCGCCCGCAAGCTGCGAATCGGCGAGGTGCTTCTGGCGCCCGACGGTACCGAGACGATAGAGATCGGCGTACGCACCGCAGCCGGCGACACCACAACGGTCACGGTGCTTGGCGAGGCCGATCCGCTGGCCATCCTGGCGGCGCACGGTGAGATGCCGCTGCCGCCATACATCACTGCTCCGCTGGCGCATCCAGAGCGCTACCAGACGGTCTACGCAACCGAACCGGGTTCCGCTGCTGCACCCACAGCCGGGTTGCACTTCACCCCGGAACTGCTCCAACGACTGACAGCGCTCGGCGTGGAGATGGCTCGCGTAGAACTTGTGGTCGGACTCGACACGTTCAAGCCGGTGACCGTCGACGATCCCCTCGACCACCGCATGCACAGCGAGCGCTACCGGGTCCCGGCAGAGGTCGTGGCCAGGTGTTCGGCGGCGCGCCGGGTGGTAGCGGTGGGCACCACCAGTGTGAGGGCACTGGAAAGCGTGGCGGCGACCCGGGAGTTGGAAGGGCGCACGCGACTGTTCATCCATCGCCCTTACAACTGGCAGGCCGTCGACCTGTTGTTGACCAACTTCCATCTACCGTGCACCACGTTGCTGATGATGATCGACGCGTTCGTCGGTCCGCGCTGGCGGCGGCTGTATGACGAGGCATTGGCCAACGACTACCGCTTCTTGAGCTTCGGCGACGCGATGCTGCTCGACCGGGGCGCGGCCTGATGCATCCGGTGCGTCTGGAAGTCACCGCGGTAGATGGCGCTGCGCGGGCGGGCATAGCCCGAACCGCCAACGGCACATACGTCACGCCGTGTTTCATGCCGGTCGGCACTCGCGGCGCGATCAAGTACCTCAGCGCCGCCGATTACGCCCGCCTGGGTGCCCAGATTGTGCTCGGCAACACATATCACCTGATGCTGCGCCCCGGTGCCGAGGTGGTCGCCCACTTCGGCGGCCTAGGTCGGTTCGCCGGCTGGGAAGGCCTGACGCTCACCGACTCCGGCGGGTTCCAGGTCTTCTCACTGTCACCAAAGATCGACGATGAAGGCGTCACCTTCAAGAGCACCTATGACGGCTCGCTGCATCGATTTACACCGGAGATCGCGGTGCACACCCAGGAGTTGCTCGGCGCCGACATCCAGATGGTCCTCGACGTGTGCCCGCCACTGCCGTCGGAAGATCACGTCGTGCGGCTGGCGCTGAACCGTACCGCCGCCTGGGCGGAGCGGGCCCGTAGCGCGCACCGACGAGACGACCAGGCGTTGTTCGGCATCGTCCAGGGCGGCACCGACGAAAAGCTGCGCGCCGAGAGCGCGCAGCGCACGGTTGCGCTCGATTTCGACGGCTACGGCATCGGCGGCTTGAGTGTGGGGGAGACCCGCGCCGAGATGCTTCCGGCGCTGGCCGTTGCGTTGGCGGAGCTCCCGGTCGACCGGCCGCGCTACCTGATGGGAGTCGGTGACCCGGCCAGCTTGGTGGAGGCGGTTGCCCTCGGCGTAGATCAGTTCGATTGCGTGCTGCAGACACGGCTGGGCCGTCACGGCACGGTTCTGACTTCGAGTGGCAAGTTGAAGATCAAGAACGCCGCCAATGCCATGTCGGATGAGCCGCTGGACCCGGAGTGCAGCTGTGAGGTGTGCGTCCAGCACACCAGGGGCTACATCCGGCACCTCTTCCAAGTCGGTGAGCCAACGGCTTCGCGCTTGGTCAGTCTGCACAACATCGCCTGGACGTTGAAGCTGATGGCCGAGATGCGTGCCGCGATCGGTACAGGGTCGTTCGACGCATTTCGACGCGATGTGCTCGCAGTCTGGGGCTGAGATCCCGCCGATCCGGTGATGACCGTCTTGATGACCGCGACAGAGATAAGCTCATCCGTCGTCTAACGAGGATCCCTCAATCGGCCTCCGTCCTGGAACAGGTTCCCCCACATGTATGTGTTGTCAATGATCGCAGCCAGCGGAGGGGGCGGTGCGTTGTCCTACGCCTTCCTCCCACTCATCTTCGTGGCGATGTACTTCTTGATGATCCGCCCGCAACGCCGACGCCAGCGCGCCGCCGCCGACCTGCAACGTGCAGTGGAGGTCGGCGACGAGATCATGACGACATCCGGTGTCTATGGGTTCGTCACCGGCTTCGACGGCGACATCGCCTGGCTGGAGATCGACGACAACGTTCAGATCCGGGTGTCGCGAGCCGCGATTCAGCGCCGCGTGGACACCGCAGCAACTGCGGGGGACGCCCCGACCCATGCCGCGGATGCGACGCCTGCCATCACCGCCGGGGACGATTCGGAGCCGGCAGCAGAGGCCGTGGTCCAACCACGCAAACGCCACTCCCGGTTCACCGATATCGCTTTCGACGGCAACGACGGCGAAAACTCTAAGTAATCATGACGTTCGACAGGCGGGTCGGCCGTTCAATCGCGGGCCGGGATAGGTACTGATGCGCAAGAGTTTGTGGGTCTCGTTGATCGGGATCCTGATCATCTCCTTCGGCGGGCTACTGGTCATCTTCGCGACCAACAACCACCCGTCACTCGGACTCGACTTGAAGGGCGGGATTCAGGTCACGTTGGAACCGGTACCGGGGAGCAAGTACGACCCGTCCGGTCTGGACCTTGCGGTCGAGCGAATTCGCGAGCGTGTAGACAGCCTTGGAGTGGCCGAGCCGGAGATCCTCCGCCAGGGCGATGCCATCGTTGTCAGCCTGCCCGGCGTGAAAGACCAGGATCAGGCGCTGCGGCTGGTGCAGGTGACCGGCCAGGTGTACCTCCGTCCGGTGATGCAGTGCATCGCCGGACCGGCGACCGCCGGCAGCACATCGACCACCACGCCGTCGGCAACGACGACCACCCCACCGGGATCTACCGAGACTGCCACAACGGCTGGTGCCACCTCCGCCGTCACAGCC
>JBDSMK010000170.1:0-11827 GCA_039915905.1 Ilumatobacteraceae bacterium | reverse complement strand
TCCTTGCCGGCGCTCCACCGGCTGCCCCCACCCGGCATTCGCGGGCCAGACCCGGCCTCCGCGCCCGGCACCGCGGCCGCCCATTCGGCCCACTTGCGCCATGGGTGGTCGGCCACCGCGTCAACCGTCAGCGGAGCGAGCTCGTGCAACAGTTCACTTCGGCGCTTGACGCTGAACGAGGCCACCACCCCGACGTGATGCAGATCGCCGGCGTCGTCGTACAACCCGAGCAGCAGCGACCCGACACCGTTGCCGTCCTTGTGCACCCGGTAACCGGCGACCACGCAGTCTGCCGTTCGGCGGTGCTTGACCTTGATCAAGGTGCGCTTGTCCGGGGTGTACACGTCGGTCAGCCGCTTGGCCACCACGCCGTCGAGACCGGCGCCTTCGAACTCGGTGAACCACCGTGTAGCCGTGACGTGATCGGTGGTCGAGGGGCACAGGTAGACGGACTCGGAGGTGTCCCGCACGGCCAGCGACAGTCGGCGATGACGTTCGCTGAGGGGCACGTCGAGCAGCATGTCGTCGCCGTCGGCGAGCAGATCGAAGGCGACGAACGATGCCGGCGTCTCGGCTGCCAGCCGGCGGACACGCGACTCGGCCGGATGGATGCGCTGCAGCAACGCGTCGAAGTCGAGACCGCGGTCGTCGGCTGCCGGGATGACGATCTCCCCGTCGACCACACAGCGATCCGGCAAAGCGGCGCGCAACGGGCCGAGCAGTTCCGGGAAATAACGGGTGAACGGACGCTCGTTGCGGCTGGCGAGCACCACATCCTCGCCATCGCGGAACACGATGCATCGAAAGCCGTCCCACTTCGGCTCGTACAGCCAGCCATCGCCGGTGGGGATGTCATCAGCCAGCTTGGCCAGCATCGGTGACAACGGGGGCTGCAGCGGGAGCGTCACGACGAACATCCTGGCATCTCGAAGCTGGACCACGACCGCCGCGGCAACACTCCACAGATCGACCGCGAAACGTGTCGGGAACCAATCCGGCTCGGCGATCGTCTCAACCGCCATGGAACCCACCACTGATCCCACAGCCGACCCCGCCGGTGAGCCGGCCGCCGAGCCCACAGTCGGGCCCTCAGCCGGCGCCGCGAACCGAACCCCGAAAACACGCTGGCTGGCGGCGGTGCTCGGCGGTGCCGCAATAGGCATGATGGCAGTCGGCGCGGTTGCAATCATCGGTCGCAACGATCCCGGCACCACCTCCGCCGGTCGCGTCGACAAGTCATCGGAGCCCACCACCATGCCAGTTGAATCACCGCCGCCGACCGATCCCGGAGCCGGCACGACCGTCGGTCCGATCACCGGAGTCGTCGCCCGCACCATCACCGTCAGTGGTAACGGCTCGGTGACCGTGAAGCCCGACACCGCCACGCTGAACCTTGGAGTCCAATCCGATCGACCCACTGCAACGGCTGCACTTGACGAGACCAACCGCAGCGCTACAGCCCTGATCGCGGCGCTGAAGCAGTCCGGGATCGCCGACGACGACATCGTCACGTCGGGGCTGAACATCTACCCGCGCTACAACAACGGCAACACCATCAGCGGCTACACGGCATCCAGTTCCGTGACCGTCACGGTGCGCAAGATCGACCGCACCGGCCCGACGATCGACGTCGCCGCGGCCGCAGCCGGCGACAACGTGATGATCCAGGGTGTCTACTTCTCGGTCAACGATCCCGAAACGGTGATTGCAACTGCGCGGGCGAACGCGATCGACAATGCACACAAGCGGGCCGGCGAGTACGCCGCAGCAGCCGGTGTGGCCGTCGGTGGAGTGATGCAGATCAGCGAGATCTCGGTGAGCCCGATGCCGATGTACTACGCCGGTGCGGCCGATTCGGGGGTCGCCAGCGGCAGAGCAGCGGCGCCGACGCCGATCCAGACCGGCACCCAGGACCTCTCGGTGAACGTCACCGTGGTCTACGCGATCGGTTGAGACCGCAGAAACACGGTTGAGACCGCAGAAACACGGGTGAGACCGCAGAAACACGGTTGAGACCGCACAAACACGGTTGAGACCGCAGGAACACGCAGGAACACGGTCGAACGACCACAGTCCGGGCCCGGGCAGATGTGCGGAACGGGCCCGGACGCAGGCGAGCCGGTAACGTCGCAGACGATGAGCAGCCCCATGAACGACAAGCTGGATGACCTCCACGAGCGGCGCGAGCAGGCCTACCACGCAGGCTCGCAGCGTTCGGTCGAGCGCCAGTACGAGAAGGGCAAGATGTTGGCCCGCGAGCGCATCGACGTGCTGCTCGACCCGGGCAGCTTCCACGAGCTCGATCTGCTCGCCCGCCACCGCGCACAGGCCGCCGGGCTCGAAGAGCGGCCATACACCGACGGCGTGATCACCGGTTGGGGAACCGTCGACGGGCGCAAGATCTTTGTCTTCAGCCAGGACTTCACCGTGTTCGGCGGGGCCCTCGGCGAGGTCTTCGCCGAGAAGATCCACAAGCTGATGGATCTCGCCTTGAAGGTCGGCGCCCCGGTGGTCGGGCTCAACGACGGCGCCGGCGCACGCATCCAGGAGGGTGTGGTCTCGCTGGCCAGCTACGGCGGCATCTTCTACCGCAACGTGCTCGCCAGCGGAGTGATCCCGCAGATCTCGGTGATCCTCGGTCCGTGCGCCGGCGGTGCGGTGTACAGCCCGGCGATGACCGACTTCATCTTCATGGTGCGCAAGACCAGCCACATGTTCATCACCGGTCCCGATGTGGTCAAGACCGTCACCGGCGAAGACGTCACGCTCGAGGAGCTCGGCGGCGCGATGAGCCATGCCTCCAAAAGCGGCGTCGCCCACTTCGTGTCAGACGACGAGAAGTCGTGCCTCGAAGACGTGCGCTTCCTGCTCAGCTTCTTGCCGGCCAACAACCTGGAGGAGACACCCCAGGTGGACACCGACGACGACCCCGAGCGGCTGTGCCCGGCGCTGCGCGACCTGATGCCGCCGAGCGCCAATCAGCCCTACGACATGAAGAAGGTCATCCGCGAGGTCGTCGACGACGGTGAGTTCTTCGAGTACCAGACGAACTGGGCGAAGAGCATCGTGTGCGGGTTCAGCCGCGTCGACGGTCAGACCATCGGGGTCATCGGCAACCAGCCGTTGATACTCGCTGGGGTGCTCGATATCGAGTCGGCCGAGAAGGGGGCGCGCTTCGTGCGCACCTGCGATGCCTTCAACATCCCGCTGCTGACGTTCGTCGACGTGCCCGGGTTCCTGCCCGGCGTGGACCAGGAGTACGGCGGGATCATCCGCCACGGCGCGAAGCTGCTGTACGCGTTCTGCGAGGCCACCGTGCCGCGCATCCAGATCATCACCCGCAAGGCATACGGCGGGGCGTACGTGGTGATGAACTCGAAGTCGATCGGCGCCGATCTGGCGTACGCCTGGCCCACCGCCGAGCTTGCGGTTATGGGCCCGCAGGGTGCCGTGGAGATCGTCTACCGCCGAGAACTGCAACAGGCCGCCGACCCAGTTGCCCGCCGCGCCGAACTCGTCGCGGAGTACACCGAGAAGTACGCCAACCCCTACAACGCTGCCGAACGCGGCTACATCGACGACGTCATCGACCCCGCCGAAACACGCCGTGTGGTGGCGGCCGGGTTCAAGATGCTGCGCACCAAGCGCGAGGAGCTGCCTCGTCGCAAGCACGGCAACTCACCGCTATGAACGAACGGCAGATCGTGCCCGAAGCAACCGACGAGGAGGTGGCAGCGATCACGGCCGCGATGGAAGCGCTGTGGCCCCGCCCGGTGATCGTCGACGGCACGCCGAGCTCACAGCGCGTGCCGACATGGCGCTTCAGCAGCCGGTGGTGGGCGCGGCCGGTTGCCCAGCGTCGCGACCGCCCGTACCGATAAAAAGGCGACCCGCTCCGCTCGGCACCGTCCTACAGATCACAGCCCGGCCGTTGCGGGTGCGGTCCGCCAGTGGTGCACCCGGTCACGACTAGCGTCACGCCGATGAGTTCGATACCTCCGCCTCCCGGTTCGTTCCCAACGCCCCCAGGGACGCCCCCGCCTTACGGGGATCAGCCGCGCTACGGCATGCCTCCTGGGCCGATGCCGGCGTATGGCTCACCGCCGCCGCCGCCATACGGCTACCAGCCCTACAGCCCGGGCCCTGCCCTAGGGCAGTTCGCCAGCTTCGGTGCTCGCCTCGGGGCAGTGCTGATCGATGGGCTGATCGGTGTCCTGTTCTACGTTCCCGGACTGATCGTCTTGTTCGCCGGGCCGAAGCACATCGGCAGCTGCACCATCAATGAACAACCTGCGCTGTGCAACATCCCCGACGGAAGCACCATCGCCCTGGCGGTCGCGCTGTTCGTCATCGGCATCGTCGTCTACCTGATCATCTACTGCAGACGCGCCGGAGCCGGGCAGAGCTGGGGTCAGCAGGCGCTCCACGTGCGTGTCGTCGACGCTCAGACCGGCCAGCCGATCGGTACCGGACGCACGTTCGGTCGTACGTTCGCTCGGATCCTTTCCGGCGCTGTGTGCTACCTCGGCTACCTGTGGATGCTGTGGGACCCGCGCAAGCAGACGTGGCACGACAAGATCGTCGGTACCGTCGTCGTCAGGGGCTGACCGGCGGTAGCCGCTACCGTCGGCGTCGTGGACATCACCACAGTCGCCGACGACCTGATCGTCGCCCATCACGGAACCCGGGTCATCACCCTGCGCGATCTCCGACCGGGCACCACCTACACGATCGCTCCGCAAGACGGCGACTCGCCGCCGATCGAGGTCACCACGCTTGATCGGCCCTCCGGCGAACTGCTGTGCCGGCTGGCGACCGTCAACGACGTGCATTTCGGCGAGACCGGTTGCGGGCAGGTGGACGACGACCCGGGAGGCCCGATCATCTACCCGGAACCCGGCGAGCCGCCGTATCCGGAGACGATGAACCGCGGTGCTGTGGCAGAGATGGTCGAGCTTGACTCGGGTGGCTCACCGCTGGCAGCGGTGATCGTCAAAGGTGACCTGTCCAACGACGGCCAACCGGCCGAGTGGGCCGCGTTCGAGGCCTGCTACAGGCCCGCCTTCGGGCCCCGCCTGCACGTCGTGCGCGGCAACCACGACGCCTATCGCGGCCAGCACGAGTACGCCGGCGATGAATGGATCGAGCTTCCCGGGCTGGCCGTGGCGCTGATCGACACCGCCATCGCCCACTCCTCAACCGGCACGATCTCGGCCGATCAGATCGAGTGGCTCGACGCGCACGCCGCGTCCGCTGATCGCCCGGTGATAGTGATGGGCCACCACCAGCAGTGGATCGATCCGGGCCGCGGCTCCGCGGGGCGTAGCGACGACTACTTCGGCCTTCACCCTGATGCAAGCGATGCACTGGACGCGGTGGCTGGCCGCCGGCCGCGGATCATCGCCTACACCGCCGGGCACACCCATCGCCACCGGGTGCGCGAAATGGCCTGTGGCATCCCCTCGGTGGAAGTCGGATGTGTCAAGGACTTCCCCGGGACGTGGGCCGAGTACCGGGTTTACGAGGGCGGTGTGACGCAAGTGGTGCACCGCATCTCCACCCCCCAGGCGCTGCACTGGAGCGAACGCTGCCGCCACCTGTACTCCGACTTCGGGATGGATTACTCGGCCTACGCGCTGGGTGGCCTCGAGGAACGATGCTTCAACATCGAGCTTCGATGAGAACAGGGTCTCAGGCCGCCGGGGTGCCACCGTTCCACGCGATGGCGATGGCCCGCCGGGCCGCCGAGCTCGAAGCCAGCGGTCGCCGGATCCTGCACCTCGAGGTCGGTCAACCCTCCACCGGAGCCCCGGCCGTGGCCTGCCAGGCTGTGGCCCGGCAGTTGGCCGCCGGCGACCCACTGGGCTACACCAACGCACCGGGCCACTACGGGCTACGTCGGGCCTTGGCGGCGCGATACGGCACGCTCCACGGAATTGACGTCTCGCCGGATGATGTGATGGTGGTCGGCGGCGCTTCGGCCGGGTTCACGCTGGCGTTCCTTGCCGCATTCGATCCGGGCGACCGCGTCGGCGTTTTGGAGCCGGGTTACCCGTGCTATCGCAACGTGCTGCTCGCTCTTGGAATGGTGCCGGTGCCGATCCCGGTCGGCGCCGACACGAGATGGGCCCCGACGCGCGAACTGCTCGACGCAGCGATGGGCGATCCCTCGACGGGAACTGCGTCGCTGCGCGGGCTGGTGATCGCGTCGCCGTCGAACCCGACCGGCACAGTGCTCGACGCCGCCAGCCTGGCCACCATTGCCGCGTGGTGCGCCGCCCACGACGTGCAGTTGGTGGCCGACGAGATCTATCACGGGATCACCTACAACGGGCCGGCCCCGACGGTGCTGGCGGTCACCCGCGACGCAGTGCTGATCAACAGCTTCAGCAAGTACTGGTCGATGACCGGCTGGCGGATCGGCTGGATGGTCGTACCGCAGCATCTGCGCGACGCAATCGAACGGCTGCAGCAGAACGTATACATCTGTGCGCCCCACATCGCCCAGGTGGCCGGGCTCGCCGCGCTGGCCGACGAAGCCACCGTGGAGCTCGACGCACATGTGCGGCGTTACGCCGCCAACCGCCGACTGCTCGTAGACGGGCTGGCAACTGCCGGCATCACCGCGATAGCCGACGCCGACGGCGCGTTCTACGTGTATGCCGACGTTGCCCATCTCACCGGCGCTGCCGGTCAAGTTGCCGGTTCGACGATCGGCCCAGCCGCCGGTTCGATGATCGGCCCCGCCGCAGGTTCGACGGCGCTGTGTTCACGGTGGTTGCACGAGCTCGGCGTGGCCACTACACCCGGGCTTGACTTCGATCTCGCCCGCGGCGAGCAGTTCGTGCGCTTCAGCTACGCGGGAACCGCCGCGACTGTCACCGCAGCCTGCGATCTGTTGCTCGCCTGGAAGCCATGACCGAAATGTCGAGCGACTCGCCGGCCAGGTCTGCGAGCGGCCCGCTGAGCGATCTACGAGTGATCGATCTGGCCACCGTGATCGCCGGCCCGAACTGCGCCAGGTACCTGGCCGACTTCGGCGCAGACGTGATCAAGGTCGAGCGACCCGACGGCGGCGACAGCCTGCGCAACATGGCGTGGCGCGATCCGCGCGATGCCACCGGGTTGTGGTGGAAACTGATCAACCGCAACAAACGGATGATCAGCCTCGATCTCAAGGATCCTGACGACATCGCCGTGCTCCGCCGGCTGGTGGCCGAGGCTGACGTGGTGGTGGAGAACTTCCGACCCGGCACCCTCGAACGCCTTGGAATCGGGCCAACCGAACTGCACGCGATCAAGCCGACGTTGATCATCACCAGGGTCACCGCGTTCGGCCAGACCGGCCCATACGCGGCACGACCGGGTTTCGCGACCATTGCCGAGGCGATGTCCGGGCTGGCCGCGATCAGCGGAGAACCAGATGGTCAGCCGCTGTTGCCACCGATCGCGCTGACCGACGAGGTCACCGGGCTGGTGGCCGCGTTCGCGACGATGGTCGCGTTGCGCAGCGGTGTCGGCCAGGTGATCGACGTGTCGTTGCTGGAGAGCATGTTCCAGATGATGGGGCCGCTGATCGGGCTGTACAGGTTGACCGGCGAGACCCAACCGCGCCTCGGCGCCGGGCTGCCGTACAGCGTGCCGCGGGGCACCTATCAGTGCAGCGATGGCCAGTGGATCGGGCTGTCCACGTCCAGCGACACGGTCGGCGAACGGGTCCTGCAAGTTCTCGGAGTGCCCGGCGACGCCAGGTTCGCCACGTTCGCGGCGCGCAGCGAGCACCGTGACGAACTGGAGGAGATCATGCGCAACTGGTGCATCGCGCACACGCAAGTCGAGGTACTCGCCGCGTTCACCGCTGCGGAGGCGCCAATCGGGCCTGTGATGACGATGGCCGACATCAGCGCCGACCCGCACTACGCGGCGCGAGATGCCATCGTCGACCTCGGTGGGGTTCCGATGCAAGGCCTGGTGGCCAAGCTCAGCGTCACTCCGGGCGTACTGCGCTGGCCAGGCCGTGCCGCCGACGCCGATGGCGACCAGATCCGCGCCCACGGCTGGCACTGACCAGCCAGAGCACGACGCGCCGATACCGCCGGTGTCGCCGCCGCGACGTTGTCGCGTCGCCTCCGCGCCGTCGCGTTAGATCAGCCGCACTTGACGCCAGTGGCGTGCAGCGGGCAGTAGCCGGCGGGATTCTTGTCGAGATATTGCTGGTGATATGGCTCGGCATAGAAGAACGTCTCCAGCGGCGCCACCTCGGTGGTGATCTGGCCGAAGCCCTTCTCATCGAGCGCCGCCTGGAACACGGCCCTTGACTTTTCGATCTCAGCGGCCTGCTCGTCGTTGACGTAGTACAGCACGCTGCGGTACTGGCTGCCCATGTCGTTGCCCTGGCGCATCCCCTGAGTGGGGTCGTGATCCTCCCAGAAGTGCTTGAGCAGGTCGGAGTAGCTCGCCTTCGCCGGATCGAACACCACCTGCACCACTTCGGCGTGGCCCGTCCGACCGCTGCAGGTCTCCTCGTAGGTCGGGTTGGGAGTGAATCCACCGGCGTAACCGGCGGCCGTCGAATACACCCCGGGCGTGTTCCAGAACATCTTTTCAGCGCCCCAGAAGCAACCCAGCCCGAACACCGCCGTCTGCATTCCGTCGGGCCACGGGCCGCGCAACGGACTGCCAAGCACCGTATGGGTCTCGGGCACCGGCATCGCCTTGTCCGTACGACCCGGCAGCGCATCGGCCGCGGTGACCATCTCCGATTTGTGATGGAACAACATGATCAAAGGCTACGAGCCCGTTGGGTCCGCGGCCACCCGATACCGTCCGACAGATGCAAGTGCGCGCCATGCAACCGACCGACTTCGCCGCCGTGCTGGCCCTGAACAACACCAACCTGCCGGCACTGAACGAACTCGACGGGCCGGAGTTGCAGCGCTTGGTGGAGATGTCGCTGCTCGCCCTGGTGGCCGACGCGGACGACGCGCTCGCAGGTTTCTGCATTGTGTTCGGGCCGCAGGCAGATTACGACAGCTCGAACTACCGCTGGTTCAGTGCTCGTTACGAGCAGTTCGCCTACCTCGACCGCATCGCCGTCGCCGTCGACTTCCAGCGCGTCGGAATCGGCCGAGCGTTCTATGCAGAACTGACCCGCCGGCTCCGCGGCGACCACCCGGTGCTGTTGTGCGAGGTCAACATCCGACCACGCAACGACACCTCCCTGGCGTTCCACGCCTCCATCGGCTTCCGTGAAGTTGGCCGGCAAGACACCACCGGAGGCACCAAAACCGTGTCCTTGCTGGCACTGTCGCTCGCTGATCCACCCGATTCGCCCGGTCCATCAGCGCCGTCCGTTCCGCCCGTTCCGCCGGTTCGGCCCGTTCCGCCCCGTCCACTTACGGCCTAGACGGCGGGCGCGCTCGGCTGCTCAGCGCGCCACCGCGGCGGTGGTCGCCGATGTGACGAGGATCAGGTCGGCGGGTGACAGCTCAACGTCGAGGCCGCGACGTCCGCCGCTGACCAGGATCATCTCATGGGATAGAGCGGACGAATCGAGCACGGTCGGGAGGCGGGTCTTCTGGCCGATCGGGCTGATCCCGCCGACGATGTATCCAGTCACCCTTTGCGCCAAGGCTGGATCGGCCAGTTCAGCACGCTTGCAGTGCACGTGGCGTGCCAACGACTTCATGTCCAACTGGCAGTTGACCGGCACTATCGCCACCACCAAACCCTTGTGGCCTGGCAGATCGGTGGCCGCGATGAGTGTCTTGAAGACACGTTCCGGGGCCTCGCCGAGTTCCGTCGCGGCTTCCAGCCCGTACGCCGGCGCGCCCGGATCGTGCGCGTACCCGCGGGCGCGAAACGCAACCCCAGCTGCGACAAGCGCCAGGGTCGCCGGAGTCGCCGCTTGATGGCCGCCGCCTGCGCGCGCCCTTTCGTGCCCCGTGATTTGGGCGGCCTCATTTCCGACATCGTGTCCGGTGTTGTCATGTCCGGCGTTGTCATGTCCGGTGTTGTTGTGTCCGGCGGTGTCATGTCCGGCGTTGTTGTGTCCGGCGTTGTTGTGTCCGTGCCCCATCCCGCACATCCTCGTCCACCCGCGGGCGCGAAACAGACACAAGAACGGGGTCAAAGACACCCGCGGGCGCGAGACAGACACAAAACCAGGGGTCGCGGCCACCCGCGGGCGCGAAACAGACACAAGTACCGGGTCGAGTACGCCCGCGGGCGCGAAACGGAACATCGCTACGCTGAGGGGATGCGGATTGCCGCGGTGCAGCACGACATCAAGTGGAACGACCGTGTGGCGAACTTTGCCCGGCTGGCACCGATGATCGCCGACGCCGCTGCCGCCGGCGCCGACCTGGTGCTGCTGAGTGAGACGTTTTCCACCGGCTTCAGCGTAGGCACGGCCGAGTTCCCCGAAGACGAGGGCGGACCGTCCTCCACGTTCCTGCTTGAACAGGCCGCTGCACATGGAGTGTGGGTCTGCGGCAGCTGCCCGGAGATCCCCGCTCACAAGGACGAAGACAAACACGAGCACGAACCGCAGACCGTCGAGGTGGCGGACCGGCGTCCTTGCAACACGTTCGTGCTTGCCGGGCCGGACGGCACCGTGCACCGTTACCGCAAGCTGCACCCGTTCACCTACGGGGGCGAGGACCAGTACGTACGGCCTGGCACCGAGCTGATCACAGTGCAGATCGGCGGCCTACGGGTGAGCCCGTTGGTGTGCTACGACCTGCGCTTCGCCGACGAGTTCTGGCAGCTCGCGGCGCACACCGACGTGTACCTCGTACCCGCGAACTGGCCCGACAGTCGCCGGTTGCACTGGCAGACGCTTCTACAGGCCCGGGCGATAGAGAACCAGGCCTACGTGGTGGGCTGCAATCGGGTTGGCGAAGGCGGCGGGCTGGGCTACGTCGGCGACAGCCGCATCATCGACCCTGGCGGTGAACTACTGGCTACTGCAGCTCTCGGCGAAACAGTGATATCAGCAGACGTCACCGCTTCCAGGGTCACCGAGGTGCGCCACACCTTCCGATTCATGCAAGATCGCCGCTGACGCCAGTCCTCTCGACCCAGCTATCCCGCCCAACCATCCCGGCGAGCCATTCCGCCCAACCATCCCGGCGAACCATCCCGCCGAGCGTCGCCATCCAACTCCATCATCCAACTGCCCACCTGCCCACGACCCAGCTGTCCGCCTGGCCAACTGGCAGACGGCAGACGTCGACGGGAGCCCTCCACTGGCAGTATGGTGCGATCAACCAGGAGGCTCGATGCCCGCTAAATCCCCACAGAAGCCGAGTGCCAAAAAGGCCGGCAAATCGCTCAAGGAAAAGCGCGAAGCCAAGAAGGAGAAGAAGGCGGACCGCAAGCTTCCCGGAGCGTAGAGCTCGGCGAGCGCCGGCGGGTCCATTCCATGCCTCGGCGCTCGCCCCGGACCAGCAAAGCCTCACGAGACCTCACGGAACTAACGACCAGGTCCCGCGACAAACCAGGCTCTAACGACGACTCGCAACACCCTGAGGACCAGTCTCTGACGACCAGGCCGTAGACGTGCCACGCAAGTGCTGAGCGACCTTGACTTACCTACCCACCCTGAGCAGGCCCGACCAGAATGCGCTCGAGGTCGAGACCTTGGTTGACCGAGATCAGGCTAGAGATTTTAGGCGCGACACCGCCTCGTCGAGAACTTCGAAGCGCTTGCAGAACGCAAACCGCACCAGATGGCGACCCTCGTGACGATTGACGTAGAACACCTCGTTGGGGATCGCCACCACACCGCACCGCCCGGCCAAGGCGCGGCAGAACGCCAGGCCAT
>JBDSMK010000118.1:0-6876 GCA_039915905.1 Ilumatobacteraceae bacterium | reverse complement strand
GACCAGGGTCGAAGTCGAACACCACCACCCGCGGCGAGTCGAGGTCGGCTGCCAACGCCATCGGCACGTGCAGTTCCAGGGCCGCCATGTTCGCCGACCACACCAGATCGGCGGCCTCCTCGAACGCGCAGTAGCCGATGTTGCCATCGCGGTCGCCGGGGCCGATGAAGGTCCCGACCCAATCGGGGCGGTGCTTAGGGCAGCGCTTCTCGAAGAACCCGGTGGACTCCACCCCATTGGGGAAACGTTTGAGGGTGATGCACCTGCCAGACAAATGGGTGAGCATCACGGGTGCGATCCGCGCGTAGTAATCGATGACCTCGCCCTTGGTGGTCCCGGTGACCGGATAGAGCACCTTGTCGAGGTTGCTGAGGGCAACGTCGCGGTCGCCGACACGCACGGTCGGACGATTGTCGCGGCCGGCCACGCTGCTACGCGCTCTTTCGTGCCCGGGTCCGCGGCTTGCGGGCAGCGATCGGCACCGCCGCAGCGATCGGCCCTGCCGCAGCGATCGGCACCGGCGCATCGTCCGGAGCATCGTCGGCCGGAGCATTGCGCGGCGCGGCGCCGGCGGCTGCCAGATGCGTGTCCTCATGACCTGCCGGATGACGCTTGCGGGCATCCTTGGCGGCCTTCACGCTGGCTTCCAACGCCGCCATTAGGTCGATCACCTTCGGTGCGGCACGCTCCACCTCGGGCACCTTGAACTCCTCGCCGTCCGCCTTGCGTCCGATCAAGTCGAGCACCTGAATGCGGTACTCGTCTTTGTACTTTGCGGGGTCGAACTCGGCAGTCAACGACTCCACCAGCGCCTCTGCCATCTTGACCTCACGGGCGGTCACGTCGACATCGTCGAGACCTTCGAGTTCGTCCACCGACGCCGATCGGACGACCTCGTCGGCGAACACCATCGTGCTCATCATCAGCCGACCTTGCGACGCGCGTAGTGCTGCGACGTACTGCTTGTTGCGCATCACGAACCGCCCGATGGCTACCTTGCCGGCCTCCTCCATTGCCTTGGCCAGCAGCACGTACGGCTTGGCCGTCCGATCTGGGGCGACGATGAACGGCGAGTCGAAGTACACGGGGTCGATCTCGGCGAGTTCGACGAACTCCTCCAACTCGATGCTCTTGTTGGCCGACGGGATGAACGGCTCGAGCTCATCGGGGTCGACCACCACGTAGCGTCCCTTGGACAGCTCATAACCCTTGACGATGTGTTCATCGGGCACTTCGTCGCCGCTCTCGGCAGACACCTTCTTGTAGCGGATGCGGCTCATCGTGCGATCATCGAGTTGATTGAACGAGATGCTCTTCTTGCTGACCGCGTTGTACAGCTTCACCGGGATCGAAACCAAGCCGAAACTGATCGTTCCACTCCACACAGGCCTAGGCATGAGCACCATTCTGCCCTAAACATCGAGCAGGGAAACGTGCAACAACCGGAGCGGACCCGTCAGTCGCCCATCCGATTCAGCTGGCGAGTACCGCTCTGGCCACCAGATCTGTGCCGAACGCGGTGAGGATCGCCAGATACAACAGACCGGTGGCGGCCATCACCGCGGAGTAGTAGCGCTCACGCAGCGCGGCGCGGGTGACGAACACGAGCACCAGCGTGGTCACCGCACTGGCCGCCCAGAACCAGCCGAGCGTGCCGTTCCAGCCGTCGTCCACCGAACCGGACCACACCGAGATCATCCCGGTCGGCAGCAGCAGCGCGCCGACCTCGACCGGCCACGTCCACCCCAGTGCCCGGACCAGATCGTTGAGGTGCCGTCGCGGCAGACCCGGCTGAGTGAGGTACCAGTGCCCTAGCAGCATCGCATCGGTCACTGCCCCGAGGAACGCTGCACCTGCAAACGTGCGGATCAGCGACACCCCGGTGTTGCCACCGGCGTTCACCGCCGCGGCCACAAGTCCGGCAACCGCCAACGCTGGAGCGATCAGGTCCAGTCCCGGCGGGAACTCCTTACCGGTGCGGGCATTGGCGTCCGGCGTCGAACGCTCGATGCCGGTCATCGCGGCCACCCGCGCCGATCGCCGATCGTGCTCCGCGTCGTGACCCGACACACCGGCGCGACGACGCACCACCGATACCGCTAGCACCGCCAGGGCGGCGGCGGCGACGGCGATCGAGCTGGCCTCGCGCACCGGTACCACACCGAATCGGAACCCCAGCCACGCCGCTCCGAGGGCCATCGCGGCGTAGAGCCCGCGCATCAACCAGCCGTAGCCGAGGCTCACTTGGCGCTGTCGGGTGGTGAACCACACGAAGAACAAGCCACCGGCCGCCCACTGCAGCAGCACGGACGCGGCGTCGAGGCGGATCACGTGGTCCGAGGCTAACTGCGTCTGCGCCAGTCCAGTTTGATGGCCAGCCGCGATACCGGCCGCGACTCCGGCCGCGATTCCGGACGCGATCACCGGCTGCGATCAGTTTCGTTCGGGCAGCAACGTCCTTCGCCACGTACGCTGCCGGCGATGTCTCGCCGACCAAAGCTGCCGTTGATGCTGCCGTTGTTGCTGCTCGCCGCCAGCACCTTGTTGCTGAGCGGATGCTTCACCGGGAAGCGACCGTCGTTCAGCACCGAGAAGTTCGAGCTGGGCACCCCCACCGGAGATCCGGCCATCGACGCAGTACTGGCACGGCTGGACGCGGCGACCTCGTCGCCGCCCACGTTCAGCGCCACCTACGACATCTTCACCAAGTTCGGCATGGCCCATCACCCGACAACGGTGACGGTCAGCGGGAGCCGTCGAGTCGTGCACGTCGACGACGTGCGCTACACGCAGGGCCCGTCCCAAGACCAGACCTGTCGCGCGTCGGCCTGCTCCACCGGCATCGACCCGGCCGCGATCAGCAACACCCAGGTGACCATCGACTTCTATGCCGCCGACGCTGCCAAGCGGCTGCGATTGGACGCAACGGCAAAGATCGGACCCACCGTGGCAAGCACGAAGACGATCGCCGGGCAACCGGCCTCTTGCGTCGACGTGAAGCAGGCCGACAACACCGCGACGTATTGCGTGCTCGCCAACGGGGTGCTTGCCGAACTGGATGATGCCGACGTAAGCGTGACCATGCAGTCGTACTCGGCCAACGTCGACGAAACAGCCCTCGACTGACACGCCGTCCGCAAGGCGGGTCGCGAATCAGCAGTCGAGCACGACAAGCGCGTGATCGGCATGATTGAGCGACAGCGGACCATCGGCTGTGGCGACCACGATGTCCTCGAGGCGCATCCCCCATCGGCCGCCAACGTAGATGCCAGGCTCCACACTGAACGCGTGCCCGGCAGCGATCGCCAGCGTGTTGCCCTCCACCATGTACGGGTCCTCGTGTGCTTCCATCCCGATGCCGTGCCCGGTGCGATGCACGAAGTACTCGCCGTAACCGGCTTCGTCGATCACCCGCCGCGAGGCGCGGTCGACGTCCTGGCACGCTGCGCCGACGACTCCGGCAGCCACCCCCGCCGCCTGCGCTGCGCGCAACACGGCGTAGGCCTCGGCCACCTCCTGAGGTGGCTCACCGAGCGAAACACACCGGGTGATGTCGCTGCAGTAACCGTTCATCGTCCCTCCGAAATCGCAGAGCACGACCTCACCGCGGCGAATGACCCTGTCGGAGGCGTGATGATGTGGCGAGGCGGCGTTCTCGCCGGCGGCAACGATCGCGAAGTTGACGACATCGTGGCCCTCGGCAACGAGGCGGACGCCTATGTCGGCGCTAACCGCAGCCTCCGTACGCCCGACTAGTGCGATCTCACCGGCATGGAGCTGCGCCGCCACCCGGTCGGCAGCTTTCCCAGCGGCCGCAAGTGAGGAGACCTCGGCCTCGTCCTTGCGGATCCGCAGTTCGCTCATCACCGTGTTCGATCGCACGTAGCTGGTGGCGGCGGTGGGCCAGCGCTTGAGAAGGTCGACGAGGAACCTTGCCCACATCGTGTCGCCGACCGCCACCGTGGCAGGCGCGGCGCGGCCTGCCAGCGCGGCCACGATTGCCACCGGATCCTCGGTCTCGTCCCAGCGGTGCAGACCGAACACACCTGGCTGCTCGACCACCCGTGGTGCTTCCAAGCGCGGGATCACCATTGTCGCTTCACCGTTTGCGGGAACCAACAGCATCGTCAATCGCTCCAACGGCATCGCCTCGTACCCGGTGAGGTACGGCAGGTCACTGCCGACCGAGAGCAACAGCAACTGCACACCCGCAGCGGCCATCGCACTTCGCGCCCTCGCCATCCGGTCGAGATACACAGCAGTCGGCGCAATCGAGCTCATCCCCCCATTGTGCCCGTGAATGCCATTGTGCCCGTGAATGCCATTGTGCCCGTGAATGGCGCCTGCCTGCGCGGTGCATGGACGTGACAAGCTCGTCTGGTGAGCACGACCGACGGGCCTGACAACACTGACGGAGCAGCCGGCCCGGCCGGCAGCGATGCAACCGCCAAGGCATTGATCACCGTCGAGCCGCAACCGGCGCCAAGCGACAGTGACGACGCCAGGGAAGACAAGAGTGAAAGCTACGACGACGACGACGACGAGGTAGTGGTGCTGGCGTGGTGGCACAACCCGGTCAACCTGATTGCGATCGCCCTCGGTTTGATCCTGGTGATCGGCAGCCTCGGCTGGGTGCTCGGCAACAACCACGCGTTGCCGGACCCAAACAGTGCCGACGTCGGGTTCCTGCAAGACATGCGCTGGCACCACGAGCAAGCCGTGCTGCTCAGCTTCACCTTTCTCGCCGACGCCAACACGGACCCGGCTCTGCGCCAGGTCGCCCAGGAAATCATCATCGGCCAGGAGCTGGAGGTCGGGATGATGGTCCAACTGCTTCGTGATTTCGGCAAGCCGGAGTCCAACGAAACCGACACGGGAATGGTCTGGATGGATCATCCGACGCCACTGGACCAGATGCCGGGTATGGCAAACCAGGCGCAGATCACCCAACTGGACACAGTGAGCGGCGCGGCGGCCAACCAGCTGTTCGTGCAGCTGATGGTGGCCCATCACCAAGGTGGCATTTACATGGCCGACGCAGCCGTCGCGCGGGCCAATGTCAGCAGCGTGCGCACCATGGCCAGCCAGATGTCAGGGAGCCAGGCCGAGGAGATCATCGAACTAAATCAACTACTGGCCGCCAGCCAGAAGAGCTGACCCACATCACGGACGCCGCCGCCTAGGATTCGCCCGTGCGCTCGCGATCGTTGATCTCGCTCCTCCTCATCGGTCTGGTCCTTGCCGCCTGCGGCACCGATGGAGGAGTGGTCGCCACACGGTCGCGTCAAAACGATGCCCAGAACGTGCCGGACACCGATCAGACGGCGACGACCACTACTACGGACGGCACGCAAACCACCGATAGCCCTCCTACTACCGACAACGGTGCGACGTCGTCGACCAGTCCGACCAGCTCGACCAACAACACGCTCGCCGTCCCGGGTGGCCAGACGGTGATCGATTTCGGTTCGTCGAAGACGCCACGGTCCTACGACGGCTTCCTCGTCGCCGCGTTCACCGACATCGAGAAGTTCTGGACGATTCAGTTCCCGATCATCGACGACGCCCCGTTCACCCCGTTGAAGGGCGGCATCTTCGCCGCCTACAAGTCCCGCCAGGAGCCGATACCTGGCTGCGGCACAGCCCAGACCACGTACGTCGACGTGGAAGGCAACGCGTTCTACTGCAGCCTCGGCGACTTCATCGTCTACGACGACGACGAACTGCTCCCGCAACTCGTGGACAGCCTCGGCCAATCGGCCGTCGGGGTGGTGCTGGCCCACGAGTTCGGCCACGCCATCCAGTTCCGCAACAAGGACTTCGCGCAGCCGACGATCCTCAAAGAGCAGCAGGCCGACTGCTTCGCCGGAGCGTGGGCCGCGCACCTCTCCCGCGGTGAAACACCAGGACTGACCTTCGGGGACCAGGAGATCAAAGAGGGCCTGATCGCGATGATCCAGGTGCGCGATCCAGTCGACGGTGGTGGCCTGGCCGACCCCAACGCCCACGGCACAGGATTCGACCGTGTCGGCGCCTTCCAGGACGGCTTCATCGGCGGCGTCAAACGCTGCAAGACGTTTTTCACGGAGGATCGGGAGAAGAGCCTGATCGACATCCCGGCCGTCGCGGGAGACGCCTCAAGGGGCAACCTTCCGCTGACCGACCCGAGCCATTCCGACATCGTCACCTTGATCCCGAATGACCTCACCCGCTTCTGGACCGAGCAGCTGGCCGGCGCCAAGAACCTCACGTTCACCCCGCCGACATTGCTGCTGTATCCAAGCGGCGGGCCCTTCCCGCCATGCAAGGGCGTCAGCGACAGCGAATACAAGGACAACATCTTCCTGTGCGACGCCACCAACCAGGTGATGGTTGATCAGGGCTTTGCCCAGGCGCTGCGCGACAACCCCGTCACAGGCGACATGTCGGTCGGCTACCTGATCGGTGAGGCCTACAGCGAAGCCGTGCAAAAGGTGCTTTCGAGCAAGTTGACCGGTACCAAGCGCGTGCTGCTCGACGACTGCTTCACTGGCGCCTGGGTGAAAGACGTCATTCCGCCGATACCGGAGTCGCGTGGCACCGACGGGATCGAACTGTCGGCCGGCGACCTCGACGAAGCTGTGATCGAGGCCATCAAGCGCAGCGATACGACCTCCGATGTGAACCTCCGCGGCACCGCCTTCGACAAGATCAACGCGTTCCGCTCCTGCGTGCTCGGCGGCCTGCAGAAGTGTCAGGACAGCTTTGGCTCCTGAGGGCCCCGCTCCGGACGGCGAGATGCTCGCCGCACTGGACATTGGCACCAACAGCTTCCACATGGTGATCGCCCGGATACGCGGCAATGGCTTCGAGGTGGTCACCCGCGAGAAGGACACC
>JBDSMK010000067.1:0-4866 GCA_039915905.1 Ilumatobacteraceae bacterium | reverse complement strand
AGGCCGCGCTGTCGTACCTCGGCCTCGGCGCTGCGCCAGGAACGCCGTCGTGGGGTCGGATGCTCAGTGAGCTGCAGCAGACCGTGCGGCTGCATCCGAGAGCGCTGGTGTTCCCCGGCCTAGCCGTGGTTTTCACCGCGCTCGGCTTCAACCTGCTCGGTGACGGGTTGCGCGAGGCGATCGATCCCCGCCTGCGACGCCGCGGCACGGCGGAGGCGGCGCGCGAGTTGCTGTTGGAGGCTCAGCCGTGAGCTTGTTGCTGTTGGAGGCTCATCCGTGAGCTTGTTGGAGGTGACAGACCTGACCGTCTCGTTCGAGCGCGGACCCGGTCATCGGTCGTCTGGTCGCGTCAAGACCGTCGTCGACGGCGTGTCGTTCGAGATCGCATCCGGCCACCGTCTCGGATTGATCGGCGAATCCGGTTCGGGCAAGACAATCACAGCGTTGTCTGTGATCGGCCTGGCCCCCGACCGC
Source organism: Ilumatobacteraceae bacterium (assembly GCA_039915905.1). Lineage (GTDB taxonomy): Bacteria > Actinomycetota > Acidimicrobiia > Acidimicrobiales > Ilumatobacteraceae > JAODBQ01. Next base: position 4,392 of record JBDSMK010000067.1, on the reverse strand, counting down.
GCCACCGTTACCGGCAGCGTGCGCTTCGACGGCCAGGAGATGCTCGGACGCAGCGACCGGGAGCTGTCGAAGTGGCGTGGTGACCGCGTCGCGATGGTCTTCCAAAACCCGTTGACGTCATTGAACCCGCTGATGCGGGTCGGCAACCAGATCGCCGAACCGTTGCGGCAACGCCAGAAGATGAGTCGCCATGACGCGCTCACCGTTGCTGTGGAACTGTGCGGCCGGGTCGGTCTGCCCGACCCGCGGCGCACGGTGAGGGCGTATCCACACCAACTGTCGGGCGGCCAACGCCAGCGAGTCGGGATTGCCATCGCGCTGGCCTGTCGACCGGCCCTTCTCATCGCCGACGAGCCGACGTCAGCGCTCGATGTAACTGTGCAGGCCGAGGTGGTGGCCCTGTTGGAGGAACTGGTGGCCGAGCTCGACATGGCGCTGCTGTTCATCACTCACGACCTTGCCGTGGTCTCCGGTCTGTGCGACCAACTTGCGGTGATGCGCGAAGGCAAGATCGTCGAGCACGGCGCTATGGCCCAGCTGATCCAAGATCCAGGCGACCCGTTCACCCGGGCACTGTTCGATGCGGCGGCGCGCACGGCAGTTGATGCACCGGTGTCGGGGGAGCCGTTCGGCGTCTCGCCTGTGCGGATGCCGGGATGAGCATGGAGGTGGATCTGCTGTTGGAAGCGCGCAACTTGCGGCGGGTGTACAAGCTGCCGCGTACATCGATACTCGGTGGCCGGGCCGAACGTCATGCACTGCGCGGCGTGGATCTTGCGCTGCCTGCCGGTGGAAGCCTCGGCATCGTCGGTGAGTCGGGGTCCGGCAAGACCACCCTGGTGCGCATCCTGCTCGGCCTCGACCGGGCCACTTCCGGGTCGGTGCTGTACCGCGGCCGGCCAATCGTGCCTGGGCGACCGCATTCGTTGCGGTGGTTCCGTCGCGAGGTGCAGATCGTCTTTCAGGACCCGTTGAGCTCTTTGGATCCTCGCCAGACGGTGGAGTCGATCATCCGAGAACCGTTGACTTGCCTGCAGATCGAGGGCGACCACCACGCCAGGGTGCTGGAGGTGCTCGATGCCGTGGGCCTCGAAGCCGATATGCGCCGGAGGTACCCGTACGAGTTCTCCGGCGGGCAGCAACAACGCATCGCCATCGCCCGGGCCATCGCCGCTGGGCCGGCGGTATTGGTCGGCGACGAACCGGTCAGTGCGCTCGACGTTTCTGTGCGCATCCAGATCCTCGACCTGCTGCGCCGGTTGGCGACCGACATGGGTCTCGCCTTGGTTCTGGTGTCACACGACCTCGGCGTGGTTCGCCATCTTTGTGACGACGTACTCGTGCTGCACGAAGGGGTCGCTGTGGAACGCGGGCCGGTCGGCGAGGTGTTCACACGCCCGCAGCACGACTACACCCGGCAATTGCTGGCAGCGGTGCCCCGAATCCGCACCTCTGGCCCCGCCAGGACCACTCGTGGGGGCTGACCGAATCGGGCTGGTGCTGGGCGTGTCGCTACGGTGCTGGGTATGGAGGATCGACCCACCGCCGTCGAGTTGCTGCAAGCAGTGTCTGCTCTGCTCAACGATGAAGTACTACCCGTCATCGATGCCAGCTTGCAGCACAAGGTGCGTGTCGCTGCCAACCTGTGCCGGATCGTGGAACGCGAGCTGGTGCTCGGCGGTCCCGCTGGCGAACGTGAGCGCGTCGCCTTGGAGACGCTCACCGGTTCGGTGGGGAGCCTCGCGGAGTTGAACGAGCGCTACAGCCACCAGATCCGCAAGGCCGACGTCGGTGCGCTGCCCGGCGCGCTGGACGTACTACTGGCGGGGGTCATCGACAAGCTCGCGGTGGACAAGCCGGGTTACGCCTTGGAGGCGCTGTCGTGAGCGTGATCGCGCCCTGGGCTGAGCAGACCACGGCTGGTTTGGCCCGCTACCTCACGGAGCAGTGGGGGCGTCCGGTCGATGTCTCGCTGGACAGCGTCGCCTCCACCGGCGCCCGTCGCCGCAACGTGCTGTTCAGCGCCGACGATGGAACTGCGGTGCGCCGTCTAGTGGCCACGATCGTGCCCAACCCGGCGTTGCAGATCCAGCCGTTCATGCTCGAGCCAGACATGATCCGAGTGGCCGAAGCGGGCGGGATGCCGGTGGCCCACATCGTCGGGGCGACCACTGATGAGGGCTACGTCGGTGGGCCGTTCTTCGTCTCCGAACGCATCGACGGCGAAACCGTGCCGCGTCGCGTGCTGCGGCTGGTGGAGGCCAACAACCTCGGTGCCCGGTTGGCCGAGCAGTGCGGCGCGGCGTTTGCGGCGCTTCACGCGATTCCTTTGAGCAAGGCGCCCGAAGATCTTGAGATTGCCGAGCCAGCCCACGCCGGGGCTTCGTCTGAGCACGATCCGTGCGAGCGGGCGCTGATCCGCCTCGACGAGTTGATGACCGAACTTCTGCAGCCTTCGCCGGCGTTCTCGTTGGCGATGCGTTGGCTGGAGTTGAACCTTCCCGACCGGCCCCCGCGGATCACGATCGTGCACTCTGACATCCGTATAGGCAACGTCATCGTCGGTGACGACGGACTGCGCGCAGTACTCGATTGGGAGGGGGTGCGCAGCGGTGATGCGATGGAGGACCCGGCTTGGATGGCGGTGCGGATGTGGCGCTTCGGCAACGATCTACTGGAAGTCGGCGGGTATGCCGACGCCGCCTCACTGGCTGCGGCTTACACCGCTTCCGGTGGGCAGTGGGACGAGCAGCGCTTCAGGTGGTGGCAGATCTTCGGCACGTTCCGCTGGGGCGTGGGTCTGGCGATGCAGGCCAAGGCCCATCTGGACGGCAGCGTACCGTCAGTGGTGATGGCCGCCAGCGGTCGTCGCATCGCCGAGCAGGAATACGACGCGCTGACACTGATCCGTCGACAGATGCGCCTGGCGGTCTAGACCGCGATCGTTGGTCGCAAACGGGCGTGTCATCCACTTGCACATCCCCGCCTGGCGCATGCACGGCGGCTGGAGTGGCTCAGAGGCCGGGCTTGAAGATCATCAGGTAGAGCATCGCTACGAGGATCAGGTGGGTCACCCCGGCGATCGCCATCACCTTGCCGCGCGCCGCTGTGTTGCCGCTGGCGTAAGCCTTGATCGCCGGGCGCTCGACAACCACGATCAGCACCAGCAGGATCAGCCACAGCGCTACGGCGATGGACAGCCACGCCTGCGACATCTTGTACGTCTTGTCACTCATCCCAGCGAGACCGAAGCCGAAGACCCCCGCCAGACCGATTCCGGGCAACGACAAGCGCAGCACCGAACTCTCCAGAGACGCAGCAGCGTTCTTGTCGCCGTTGTTGGCGAGTCGCAGCAGAAATGGGGTGAGCCATGCAGGGGCGAATCCGATCACCACTGCAAGAATGTGCAGCAGCATCATGAACCTGAAACCCGTTGAATCGATTGAGGCGAGAAGTGACATCACTGCGAAGATAGCCGCAATGGGCGACAAGTTGAAGGTTCCCTCCGGCGTGGCCGATCTCACCGCCTCGTGGATCACGGCTGCTATGGGCGCCGCCGCCGCAGGTGCAGTCGTCACCGACGTTGTGCTGCGCCCCATCGGTAACGGGATGGTGGCCGACAGCGTGCGGCTACAGCTCACCTGGGATCGCCCCACGGAGGCGCCACCGAGTCTGGTGGCCAAGGTGCCTGCTGCCGACGAGGTCAGCCGTGGTTCAGCCGCGGCGACCCGCACGTACCTGTTGGAGGCAGCGTTCTACAACGACCTGGCCGACACCCTGGCCGTCAACCGTCCACGTTGCTACAAGGCGATGCACGACCCGCAGACCAATGACTACGTGGTTCTGCTGGAGGATCTCGCCCCGGCGGAAGCCGGTGACCAAATAGCCGGATGTTCCGTAGACCAAGCCGCATTGGTGATACCGGAGTTGGCCGCATTGCACGGCCCGCGGTGGTGCGACCCAGCGCTCAAGGAACTGCCATGGCTGGATGCTCCCAGCTCAGAGGCGATCGCCAATCTGCAACTACTGGTGTCGATGGTCTTCCCCGGTTTCCTGGAGCGCTACTCGGCTCGCCTCGATCCCGGTGTCGTGGCTCTAGCCGAGCGGTTCGTTGCCAGCCTCGGCGCCTACCTCGGCAATCGAGGCGCGAAGTGGACCGTGGCGCACGGTGACTTCCGGCTCGACAACCTGCTGTTCGGGGGGCCGCGGGTCGCGGTGCTCGACTGGCAGACGGTGAAGATCGGCGCTGCGCTCGGCGACGTTGCCTACTTCATCGGCTCCGCGCTGCACACCGAGGATCGCCGGTCGGCGGAACAGGATCTGGTGCGCGACTACCACGGCCGTCTGCTTGCCGCCGGTGGGGCGATTACGTGGGACGAGTGCTGGCTCGGC
>JBDSMK010000510.1:0-3503 GCA_039915905.1 Ilumatobacteraceae bacterium | reverse complement strand
CGCCCAACCCTTCTCAGCCAACGTCTTCGAAATCGCCGCCGTCAACGTCGTCTTACCATGATCAATATGACCCATCGTACCAATATTCACATGCGGCTTCGTACGCTCAAACTTCGCCTTACTCATTGGAGACCTTCTCCTGACTTGATGGGTGATCGTTGGATTTGATGCTGATTACTGTCTGGCTGATTACTATCTGGCTGATTACTATCTGTTCAAATTACTTGTACTTGTAGCGGCGACCGGTCTCGAACCGGTGACCTTCCGATTATGAGCCGGATGCTCTGACCAACTGAGCTACGCCGCCAGGGCTTGCCGACCGCCGGAGCGGCCCTGGCGAGACCGTACCGACCATATGTGGTCGAGCCCTCTGTCGGAGTCGAACCGACGACCTACGCCTTACCATGGCGTTGCTCTACCTACTGAGCTAAGAGGGCCTCTGGCGCGCGGCGTACCGCAGACCGACCGGCAATCATAGCGGCTCGGTAACCAGGCGCGCCTGCGCGATTCGGTGCGACCGGGTACTCTGGGACGACGTGACGACGATTCCCGCTGCTACCGGAACTCACCGTACGGACCGCTCACAGCAGCCACCGACGACCACTCCAACCAGCGGTGTCATCATTCGCGCGGCATCGTTGGCCGATGCCGAGCGAGTCCGCCAGATCTATAACCACGAGGTGCTCACCACGACTGCCACGTTCGACCTCGTGCCGCGCACGTTGGCCGATCAGGAAGCCTGGTTGAGCGCCCGTTCTGGGGCATTCGCGGCGATAGTCGCCCTGCTCGACGGTCACGTGGCCGGTTTCGGCGCGTTGTCGCCGTACAAAGAGCGCGCCGCCTATCGCACCAGCGTGGAGGACTCGGTCTACGTCGACCGCGCCTACCAGGGGCGCGGCATCGGCACCTTGATCGTCACCGATCTTTTGCGCGTGGCCGCCGAATCGGGGTTCCACTCGGTGTTCGCGCGGATCGAGTCCAGCGGTGCGGCGTCTCGTGCGCTGCATGCCCACTGCGGTTTCGAACTGGTCGGTATCGAGCGGGAGGTCGGTCGCAAGTTCAATCGCTGGCTCGACGTCGCTGTGATGCAGGCGCTGCTCGCCGGCCACTGAGCGATCGGCTAACGCACCGATCGTCTACACGTCGAGCCCGTGTCCTTCGGCCTCGCCGGCGAGCGACAACCATTGCTCCTCCATCACGTCCACAGCGGCCTGCGCTACAGCCAGCGCGTCACCCAGGGCGGTGATGCGCACATGGTCGGAGCCGTCGGCCACAGCAGCAGAAGCCATCGCCGCGCCAGCTGCATCGCGCGTCGCAACCGCGGCGGCAAGGGCCCGCTCGGCCTGGCCGAGTTGGCGTCTGATGGTCGACGGGCTGCGCGTCGAAGGCGCTTGCCCAGTGCTCGACGGCGCAGCAGTGGAGCGCGACGATCCGGCCGCTCGTCCGCCGTTCGAGCTGGCAACCTTCGAGCTGGCAACCTTCGAGCTGGCCGGTTTCGAGCTGGCCGGTTTCGAGCTGGTCGGTTTCGAATTGGCAAGTTTCGAATTGGCAAGTTTCGAGCCGGCGTCATTCGGAGCAGCGTGTTTCGGGCCGGCGGCAGCAACGGCGCGCTCGGTGAGCCACGCGGCCACTCCGCCGCGCACCCACCTGATGCCGCCACGCCCGTCGAGAGCCAGCAGTTCATCGGTGACCCTGTCGAGGAAGGAACGATCGTGGCTGACCGCCACGACGATGCCGGGCCAGTCGTCGAGGAAATCCTCCAGCGCCCGCAACGTATCGAGATCGAGATCGTTGGTCGGCTCGTCGAGCAGCAGCACGTTCGGCTGTTCGATCAGCGTGAGCAGCAACTGCAACCGGCGGCGCTCTCCACCGCTGAGCGTGCCCAACGGGGCGAACTGGGCATCGCCGTCGAACCAGAAGCGCTTCATCAAGATCACGTCGGCCAGCGACGGTTCGCCTTTGTCTCCGGCAACCACGTCACGCACCCGCTTTGCCGGATCGAGTCCGCGACCCAGCTGATCGTAGTAACCGACCGACACCGTCGCGCCACGCTCGACCACGCCGGCCGTAGGTTGCAGGCGCTCGGCGATGATGTCCAGCAGCGTCGACTTTCCCGCGCCATTAGGACCGACGATCCCGATCCGGTCGCCGGGCTCGAACATCAGCGACACCGGGGCGATCACCTCCGCCCCACCGGCCACCGAGCGCGTCTCACCCAGGTGCGGCACACCCGACCGTGGGGCGGGCCAGGCGAACGCCACCTGCTGGAGCTCGATCCCCTTCGACCCGAGGCGTTTCGCACCGGAGCCGAGCGAGGCCTCCAGACCCAGCGCGCCCGAGCGTGCAGCAGCCTGAGGGCGGCCGTTGACCACCGCGGTAGCGGTGGCGATGCGCGCCTTTGGCTTGGTGCTGCGGGCCGGTGCCCCACGGCGAAGCCATGCCAACTCGCGGCTGGCCAGGTTGCGGCGGGCCTGCTCAGCCACCTCGGCCCGCTCGTCCCGCTCTGCCCTGCCAGCCAGATATGCGGCATAGCCCGACCCGCCACTGCGTCCCTCGGGCACGTGCAGGTACCCGGAGCCGCGGTCTATTTCAAGCACTTTGGTGGCCACCCGGTCGAGCACATGACGGTCATGGGTGACCAGCACCAATCCGCCACGGAAAGCGGCCAGCCATGTCTCCAGGAACTGGATCGCGTCGAGATCGAGATGGTTGGTCGGCTCGTCGAGGATCAGCGTCTCGAACTCCCCGCACAACAGGGCGGCGAGCGCAACGCGCTTGGCCTGGCCACCGGACAGCTCGGTGGTTGGAACGTCGGCCAGCGCGGCCATCCCCAAACGATCGAGCATCGCCTCGGCACGCCAGATCTCAACCCCGTCGCCGCCGTCCGCTGTCGTCGCGCCCTGCCCGACGCCGTGATGACCAGCGGCCGCATCGCGAACCGAGCCGGCCGGTAGCACCGGTCGCTGGGCGAGGAAGCCGAGGCGGGTCCCACGACCGCGCCGGACCTCACCCGACTCGGGCTGCAACTCCCCTGCCAACATCCGCAACAGCGTGCTCTTGCCGCACCCGTTGAGGCCGACCACACCTATCCGGTCGCCGTCGCTGACGGTCAACGAGATGTCCGCGAACAGCGGACGGTTGGGCCGCGAGGCGGCGAGCTGCTGGGCGTCGAGAAGGATCATCGTGAAGGCTGCGAACTGTGAATGAAGCGGCGATGCCGCGAAGTGGAAAAACGACGATCGCCAGACCCGCGCGGGCCTGGCGATCAGTGTGGGCCGGGAAGGATTCGAACCTTCGTAGGACGACGCCGGTTGATTTACAGTCAACTCCCTTTGGCCACTCGGGCACCGACCCATTGCGTGGGCCAACGCTACCGGAAGTCGAGGTAGTTGCCGCCTGGCCCGGCGCCGCCCGGGCTTAGGACTTGAGCGGGTAGGCGGGTCAGTTGGGGGTCCATCGGTTGCGGTAGTCGATGAGTCGTCCGACGATGAGCACGACGGTGG
>JBDSMK010000474.1:0-4850 GCA_039915905.1 Ilumatobacteraceae bacterium | reverse complement strand
GGGTTTGCGTGCGAAGTAGGGTGAGGCGTCCATCGCCGCGAGGTACTCGCCCATCCGCTGCAGCGGTTTGGAGTAGTCGAGATGCCGGACACCGGCCACGATCGGCGCGTGGCTGACGCCTAGGCCGAGCACGAAACGACCTCCGGTCTGTTCGGCCAGCGTGTTCGCGGCTTGGCCCATGACACCCGGGTGACGATTGAAGATGTTGGCGATGCCAGTGGCGAACGTCAGCGAGGACGTCTCCGTGGCGAGGAACGCAATGTGGGCAAACGGATCGCGACCGACAGTTTCCGGTAGCCACAGCGCGGAGTAACCGAGCGCCTCGACGCGCTGCGCAAAAGTCGCAGCCTCTGACGCGGTCATCGCATCGGTCGGGAACCAGACGCCGGTGCGGCCTACGAACGGGAGTGCCACGTCAGCGCCTCGGCCGGCCCTGGCCGCCGTACTGCTTAGCCGGTTTGCCCGGCTTGTTCCACGGTTTCGGACCTGTGCCCGGGCGAGCCTCTCGGCTCTCTCGAACCTCGCTGCCGTCCTCGCTGTATCGCCGCACGGTGGCCTTCTTTCCTTTGAGAGTCGTCTTGCGGATTGCTTCGATGACTTCGTCGACGGCGGACTCCGGCACGCCGACGATCGAAAACCTATCCGCAACCTTGATCGGGCCGATTTCCTTGCCGCTGAGACGGGTCTCGTTGGCGATCGCGCCGACGAGGTCGCCTGGCCGGATCTGGTTGAGCTTGCCGAGGCCGATGTAGATGCGTGCGGTGGCCCCGTTGGTGGGGGTCCGTTCGCCACCGTGGTCGCGTACTGGGCGCGCCGGCCTCTCTGGTCGCAACGACACGTCGGGGATCTCAGCTTCGTCGATGGTCGCCCCGCTGGCATCGTGCACCAGCTTCAGAGCGGCGGCCGCTACGTCTAGCGCGTCGAACTCGCTGCGCAGCGACTGCACCGCCGTGCGGAACGGGTCGAGCAGTTCGTCGTCGGTGTCCAGCGCGGTACGCAGCGAAGCCACGGTCAGCTCCATCTGCCGGGAGCGCAGCTCCGCGACCGACGGCACCTTCTCGACAGCGATCTTCTGCTTGGTGAGCCGTTCGATGTTGCCCAGCTGACGCTGTTCGCGAGGTTCGGCAAGTGTGATCGCGACACCCTCGCGCCCAGCGCGGCCGACACGGCCGATGCGGTGCACGTAGCTCTCCGGTGCCGACGGCACATCGTAGTTGACCACATGGGTGAGCAGGTCGACATCAAGACCACGGGCAGCAACGTCGGTGGCGATCAGCAGTTCGGCGGTGCCGCTGCGCAGCCTGCCCATCACCCGGTCGCGCTGCTCCTGGCTCATCCCACCGTGGAGCGCTTCGGCGCGGTATCCGCGGGCTGTCAGCGTCTCGGTGAGCTGATCCACCTCGATCCGGGTGCGGCAGAACACCAGCGCCGCAGTAGGTGCTTCGATGTCCAGGATGCGGCCCAGCGCGGCAGCCTTGTGGTGCCGCGAGACCACATACGCGGTCTGACGAACGAGCGGCGCTGAACCGTCGACGGAAGCGGTGCGGGCGATGCGGATGCGGATCGGGTCACGCTGGTGGCGGCGGGCGATGGCGTCGATCCGCGGCGGCATGGTCGCCGAGAACATAACGGTCTGGCGCTCCGGGGGAACTTGCTCGAGGATCGCCTCGATGTCCTCGGCAAAGCCCATGTCGAGCATCTCGTCGGCCTCGTCGAGAACCACCACGCGCACCCCGCCGAGTGACAGTGAACCACGATGGATGTGGTCGATGGCCCAACCAGGCGTGGCCACGATGACGTGCACCCCGTGCGACAGCGCCTGCAGTTGGCGGAAGATCGGCTGGCCACCGTACAGCGCGACCACCTTCACCCCGAGCTCCCGGCCATAACGCCAGATCGCCTCCGAAACCTGGATCGCCAGCTCCCGGGTTGGGACGATGATCAATGCGCTCGTCTCCGGGTGCGTCTCGCCGACGGTGATCGCCTGCAGGATCGGCAGCGCGAACGCGGCCGTCTTGCCGGTACCGGTGGCGGCTTGGCCGAGAAGGTCCCGACCTTCCATCAACAACGGAATCGTCTGGGCCTGGATCGGCGTCGGTTCCTCATAGCCAAGTCCGACTATGGCGGCGAGCAGTTCGGGACGCAGGCCGAGCGCCTCGAAACCGTTGGTCGCCGTCTCGACGGCGGGCGAATGGTCTGGCTCTGTCATGATTCTTTCAGCATGCCGCGTGCCGCCCGAGTTGGCACGGTGACGCTCAACGTTGTTTGCTGTCGGCCATGAGCGACATCCTCGAGGAACTGGATCAATGGCTGCAGGAGAACTGGGATCCTGAGCTGACTGTGGCCGACTGGTGGGAACGCCTCGGATTGTCCGGTTGGGCCGCGCCGATGCGGCCGACCGAGGCGTTCGGCAAGGGCGCCTCGCGCAACGATGCGTTGGCCATCGGGGAGCGCATCGACGCTCACGGCGCGCTGACCGCGCCGACGGGTCTGGGGATGCTGCTCGCCGCGCCGACGATCGCCACCCATGGCACCCCCGAGCAGGTGGACGAACTCGTTCGTCCGATCGTCACCGGCCAACAGGCGTGGTGCCAGCTGTTCAGTGAGCCAGGTGCCGGTTCCGACCTCGCTGGGCTCGGCTGCAAGGCGGTGCGCGACGGCGACGAGTGGATCGTCAACGGCCAGAAGGTGTGGACCTCCGGCGGGCAGATCGCCGACATGGGCATGCTCATCGCACGTACCAACCCGGACGCTCCCAAGCATCAGGGCATCACATGGTTCGCCTTCGACATGCACCAGGGCGATGCCGTCGACGTTCGCCCGCTGAGGGAGATGACCGGGAGGGCATTGTTCAACGAGGTCTTCATGTCCGACGCGCGAGTACCTGACTCATGGGTCGTCGGGGGGCTGAACAACGGTTGGGCGGTGGCCAACACCACGCTGATGTTCGAGCGCAGCGGGCTCAGCGCCGGAGCACAGGGCCATGCTTCGTTGGCCAACCCGTGCACGATCGCCGACGACCTGTCCAAGCGGGCCGGCGACTTTGTACGCGACCGCACCCCCACGTCGGGCGGAGCAGGCTCGATGACGGCCAGTTCGGAGAAGTTGTTCACGGGTCTCGCGAAGGCCAACGGCAAGATCACCGACCCGTCGATCCGCCAGCAGCTGATGAAGCTGCACACGATCACCGAGGTGGCCAAGTTCATGGCGCTGCGGGTCAAGGCGGAGAGGTCGAAGGGCCGTGACCTTCCCGGGGCGGGCAACATCGGCAAACTGTCGATGAGTGAACTGGTGCGTACTGCCCGCGATCTGGGTCTGTCGATCCTCGGCGGCTACGGCATGCTGCACGCCTATGACCGTCAAGGCGCGAAGGCGCTCGATGAGGCCACCGGGAATCCGCTGACCGCATTCGTCACCGAGATGGCCTTGTTCGCGCAGGCTCCGCCGATCTACGGAGGCACAGACCAGGTGCAGCGCAACATCCTCGGTGAGCGTGTCCTCGGGCTTCCGAAGGAGCCGAACAACGATCGCACGATGACCTGGGCGGAGCTCCCCAAGAACGGCTGACCACCGTTCGTGGTCCAGACGACCGGGCCTCGACGATCAGTCGCGGGTCAGGGCGACTACCGGGATCACGCGGGTGGTGTTGTCCTGGTACGCCTGGAACCCCGGCATCACCTTGACCTGCGCGGCAAACAGTCGATCGCGCTCGGCGCCCTCGACGACGTGGGCGGTGGCCGCGAACTGCTCGGCGCCGAGTTCTACGGTGACTCGAGGGTTGGCGACGAGGTTGTGATACCAGGCGGGACTGTCCGGTGCGCCGGCCTTGGAGGCGAAGATCACGATCCGGTCGCCGTCGGCGAGGTACACGACAGGATGGGTGCGCGGTTGGCCGGACTTTGCGCCGACCGTGTTCAACAACAACAGCGGCGCTCCCTGGAACTGTCCGCCGACCTTGCCATCGTTGGCGCGGAACTCGTCGATCACCGTCTGGTTGAAATCATTCACATCGGCCATGGTCGTACTTTAAGGCGAACGGAACGGTTAAAGGCGACGACGGAGCTCAACCATCACGGCGTCGCCGACGACCGCGGTCAGCTCGTCGCCGAGTGAGTCGATCACCATCTGATCACCGGTGTAGGCCTCGGGCTCCTCAGTGCAGCACCATGCCATTGTCTTTCCCTCTGCGCCCCAGTCGCGGCGCGACCAGCGACGCAGCGTGGCGGTCTCCGTCCCGTCCGGTTGAGGAGCCCAGTCCACTCGGATCGGAAGTTGCCAGCACACCGACGGCTTCCATTCGATCGGCGACTCGCCCGCCGCCACTGCGGCGAGGTGCAGCGCACAACCGGCGCCGCCGGCAAAGCCAGGGCGGTTGAGAAAGATGCACGCGCCATCGACGACCTTGGTGTTGGTACGGGTGGCGTCGGCGAACACGTGGTCGGTGTCCACCGGTCCAGCCGAATCACGCAGTTGCCACACGCTTGCGCTCAAGGTGGAGGCCAATGCCGAAATCATCATTGCCTCTTCGACGTCGCCCATCTCGGCGCCGACCGAGCAGCAGCCCTGCTGCAGGTGCTCGGCTGGCTCATCGAGGATCCCGAGGCAGCCGCGGCCCCAGATGCATGTCCAGTTGGATGTCAGGAAGCCGCGTTCGACGCGCCACCGCGTCGCGCCATCGGCAACCTCGATGAACTCCGAACCCTGCGCGGGATCGTCGTTCATCGGGTTGCCGATCGGCACGAACTGAGAGGCGTGTCTACGACTGGGCGATCAGATTGACGACGGGGCCTGCTGCGCGGCGGTGAACCGCGAGGCGACGTCGGGCCAGTTGACGATGTTCCAGAATGCCT
>JBDSMK010000463.1:0-4999 GCA_039915905.1 Ilumatobacteraceae bacterium | reverse complement strand
GGGCCGCTACCGGGCGATGCTGAACAGTCATGATGTGGGCATCGCCTTGCAGGACACGCCGCATCCCGGGCTCGTCTCGCTGGACATGGCCGCGGCCGGGTTGACGACGATCACGTCCACCTACGCCACGAAGTGCGCCGCCGACCTTGCCGCGATCTCCGCCAACATTGTCGCCGTGGAACCCGACCCGAAGGTGCTGGCCGACGCGATCGCCTGCGCGGTGAACTCGGCCGGCGACTTGCAGCGTCGCTCCGCGGCTGCCGAATTCGACTGGCCGCGGTCCGCAGCGCAAGCGTTGAGCAGTGATCTGATCACTCGGATGCTGACGATGATCGATGGGACCGACGCACCGGCCGGATGCGTCACTGATGCCATTGCTTCACCTTGGGGTGAGGCACGATGACCGTCGCCGGTTCACTGATCGCCGAGCTCAGCGCCGCGCTCGAACCGGCACGGGTCCATTCGGCGGCGACGGAACTCGATCTGTACAAGCGTGATGCATCCAACCTCGTTGGCGAGGCCGGCGTGGTGTGCTTCCCGACGTCCACGGCCGAGGTGCAGGCCTGCGTCCGCATCGCTGTGGCCCACCACACGCCGTTCGTGGCCCGTGGCTCCGGCACCGGGCTGGCCGGGGGAGCGACACCGCAACCAGGAGCCGTGGTCATCGTCACCACGAAGATGAACCAGGTGCTGTCGGTGGACCCCGTCAATCGCCTGGCATGGGTGCAACCAGGTGTCCTCAACCTCGACCTCAGCAAGCACGTCGCTGGGCACGGACTGCACTTTGCACCGGACCCGAGCAGCCAGCAGAGCTGCAGCATCGGAGGCAACGTCGCCAACAACTCCGGCGGACCGCATTGTCTGGCCGACGGCGTCACCGAGGCTCACATCCTCGGCGTCGAGGTGGTGCTCGCCGACGCGACGGTCGTGATGCTCGGCGGCGAGCAGCCGGAGCCGGACGGTTACGACTTGCGCGGCGTCTTCGTCGGCAGCGAAGGGATGTTCGGCATCGCCACCAAGGTATGCGTGCGGCTCACCCAGACCGCCCCGACCGTTCGCACGATGCTGTTCGACTTCGACACGGTGGATGCCGGCGCTCAGACGGTGAGCGCAATCATCGCCGCCGGGATGGTGCCGGCCGCGCTGGAGATGATGGACAAGCTGTGCACCAAAGCGGTCGAGGAGTACATCCACGCTGGGCTACCGCTCGAGGCTGCTGCAATCTTGCTGGTGGAAGTGGCCGGCCTTGCGCACGGTTTGGAGGCCGACGTCGAACGGATCGTGGCCATCGCCCGCGCTCACGGCACCGGCTCGGTTCGCATCGCCCAGGACGAAGCGGAACGCGCCCTGCTGTGGAAGGGACGTAAGACGGCCTTCGGCGCGATCGCCCGGATCAAACCGAACTACTACCTCCACGACACCGTTGTACCGCGACGGATGCTTCCCGACGTCCTGCGCGAGGTCTACGCGATTGCCGAACGCAACGATCTGTTGGTGATGAACGTGTTCCATGCCGGTGACGGCAACCTCCACCCACTGCTGGTGTTCGACAAGCGCGAGCCAGGAGTGATGGACCGAGTGCACGCGGCCGGCGCTGAGATCGTGCGGGTCTCGGTCGCAGCCGGGGGGGTGCTCAGCGGTGAGCACGGCATCGGTTTGGAGAAGCGCGACTTCATGTCGCTGATGTTCGCCGCCGTAGATCTCGAAGCTCAGGCGGCAGTGCGCCACGCCTTCGATCCGGTCGGTCTGGCCAACCCCGGCAAGGTGCTGCCGACGCCGGCAGCCTGCGGTGACGTTCAACACATTCCCGATGGCGCATGGATCTGAGCCGGGAACCCAGCATGGACCCAACCGGCTTCGCCGAGCAGGTCGGCACCACCGGCGCAGTGACTATCACCGGGCTGAGCACCCGCGGCGGTCCGGTCGCCGGGGTACGCCGGGTGATCGCTCCGAGCGGCATCGAATCGATCCAAGCAGACGAGATGATCGTGCGGTGCGGTGCGGCGACCGGTGTCGCCGAGTTGGATGCTGCACTCGGTGAGGTCGGCCAGAGCATCGCGCTGCCTCTGTGTGGCACGGTCGGTGGGGCGCTGGCGGTGGGTCACAGCGACATTCGCCGCCTCGGCTACGGACCGGTGCGCAACACGTTGTTGCAAGCGCGCTACGTGTCGGCCAAAGGGGATGTCGTGAAGGCCGGTGGTCCAACCGTCAAAAACGTCAGCGGGTTTGATCTGTGCCGACTGCTGGTCGGGTCGTGTGGAACTCTTGGCTTTCTTGGTGAGGTGATCCTGCGCACCCGACCACGGCCGGCTACGTCCCAGTGGTTCGCGAGAGCGTCAGAGGAACCGCTCGCCGTGTTCGCTGCACTGTACCGGCCGGTGTCGGTGCTGTGGGATGGTGCCACGATCTTCGTTCTGCTCGAAGGGCACCCTGCTGACGTGCGTGAGCAGGCCGCCGCCGCTCGGCTGGATGAAGCGCCAGGACCACCGCAACTGCCTGTCGGGCGGTCAAGCCTCAGCCCCTCGGCGATCACGTCCCTGACCGGCAGATTCGTCGCTGAAGTCGGTGTTGGAATAGTCCATGGCGATGCCCCGCGACGGCCCCCGCTGGAGTCTGGTGTGGCCGCCGTCGGCGCCAGGGTGAAGCATGAGCTCGATCCAACCGGCAGGCTGAACCCAGGTGTCGTCGTCGGCTGAGCGACCGTTCGTCTCGGATCCGCCTGGTCCGGCTGCGGCGGTCGAGGTCGCGGCGGTTCAAGCAGCCCAGCACTGGGGGTTTCCGCGACCTCGTTTGATCCGGATGGGAGCCAACGGCATCTTCACCGCTGGTGATGAGGTCGTGCTGCGCATATGCCGCACTACGGCGCCGCCCGAACAGGCCATCTGGCTGGCAGGCGAACTACTACGTCGAGGTGTGCGTGTGCCGCCGGCCGTGCGGGACACGCCGTTCCGCAGCGGAGATCTGGCGGTGTTCGCGGTCGCCAGGATCGAACCGGTCGGACAGGTCGACTGGCACGAGGTGGGGGAGATGATCGCCCGCGTCCACACCATCGAACCGGCGGTGGTCATTGGCCATCATCCGCTGCCGTGGTGCGGTTCCTTCCAGTGGTGGGACTTCCCCAAGCTGCTCGTCGAGGTCGGCGAGCTCATCGATGGGCCGGCCCGCCGTGCTCTCGCCGCCGCCATCGAGCGCTGCTGGCCGCTGGTCGAGGCGAGCCGGGCGGAGTTGACAGTGGTGTGCCACGGCGACGTGCATCCTGGCAACGTTCTGCCGACGGCCGCCGGGATGGTGTTGCTGGACTGGGACCTGCTGTGCTTCGGGCCACCAGCGTGGGATCACGCCGCGCTGATGACGTGGAGCGATCGGTGGGGAGGGGTGCCGAAGGTCTACGAGGCGTTCGCCGAGGGCTACGGGCGGTCGCTGCGCGGTGTGCCGGCTGCCGAGGCGTTCGCCGAGCTGCGCCTGGTGGCGGCGACACTGATGAGGGTGCGTGCCGGACTGACCGATTTGGCGGCCGCTGCCGAGGCAGGCCGACGCTTGCGCTGGTGGCGTGGCGACCCGGACGCGCCAGCCTGGCAAGCCCAGTAGAAAAGTGCCGTCGACGTCATCCCGCTTTGCAGTCCACCCCGGTCATCCCATGACCCCGTCAGTGATTTGTCCGGTCGAGTGGGCACCGGCTCAGTTCGGTTGGCAGGTGGGGCAGTAGTAGCACGGTCGGCCACCGAGCTCCACGGTTTGTATCGCCGAGCCGCAGTGCAAGCACAGATCACGGTGGTAGACGTAGGTCGCCTCTCCGCGACGCAACGGGCGGCGGGGCACGGCGAACTCTTTTCGGTCGAGTGTGATGATCCGGTTGTCGCGCACCCCCTGACGGAGCATCCCGGTAACGGTGTCCCAGAGGTCTTGCAACTGCTTCTCGGTGCTCTCGATGCCGGCACGTTGTGGATGAATGCCGTTGATGAACAACGCCTCGGCGCGGTAGACGTTGCCAACGCCGGCGAGAACCCGCTGATCCAGCAGCAGCGCACCTAGCGGTTGCCTGCTGGCGGCCATCCGCGCGATCGCAAGCTGCGGTATGGCATCGCGACGCAACGGATCCGGCCCGAGCCTGGCAACTATCGCGTCACGCTCTTCGATGGTCGAGATCGAGCAGGCGGTCGGACCGGACAGATCGACGGTGGCGCGATCGGACTGCAGTCGCATCCGAACCTCCCCGACCGGGTCCGGGTCGCTGTCGCCGAGGGCCACCCGGAAGCGTCCGAACAGGCCCAAATGGATGTGACCGACGTGACCGGTGGACCAGTAGTGGAACAGGTGTTTACCGTAGGCTTCGATGCGGTGCAGTTCGGCGCCGTCCACCAGCGCCGCGTCGCCGGCAAACCGGCCCTGTGGCGACGACACCGCCACTTGGCCGCCGACGAGCAACTTGCTGTGATCCCTGGCCAGTCGGTGGATCGTGTGTCCCTCCGGCACGTGGTTATACCAACCGGCGACGGCGGCTGTCGATCACGCCGGTGTCGAACCCGGCGGCGTGCAGACCACCCGCGAAGCGGGCATGTTCGATCTTCAAGCACCGGTCAGTTACCACTTCGAGGCCGGCGCCGGCGGCGATCTGCACCGCCTCGTCGTTGTGAAGGCCGAGCTGCGCCCAGAACACCTTGGCGCCCGTATCGACAGCCTCGGTGGCGACGGCGGGCAGTTCCGAGGACCGCCGGAACACATCGACGATGTCGGGTACCTCCGGCAACGAAGCCAGCGTCGGGTAAACCGCGTGGCCGAGGATCTCGGTTTCGCGCGGACTGACGAAGTACAGCCGGTATCGGGTGCTACCGAGCAGATAGGTGGCAACGAAGTACGACGCTCTGGCCGGGTTCGACGACGCCCCGACGATCGCGATCGAGTTGACCTGCTGGAGGATCTGCAGCCGCCGGGCTGCGCTCGGCGGTGTCCAGGTAGAAGTCATTCGGCTGCCTTTCGGAGGGCCTGGTCCAAGTCGGCA
>JBDSMK010000049.1:0-5835 GCA_039915905.1 Ilumatobacteraceae bacterium | reverse complement strand
GCACGACCATCAGCTTCACCACGCCCCACAACACTTCAGGAGCTACCACGAGATCAGATCAGCCGGCCCTCAACGCCAAGCCGAGCCCCAACAAGCCAGTCGGTGAGGTAGGCCGCTGGTTGGGCGGATCGCTGCTGTGGTTGAGGTCCCGACCGGGCCATGATGGAGGCGTGTTCCAGCCGCCGGCCCGGGACCAGCGGCCCCCGCAGGTTTGTTCCGTTTGGCCAGCGGCCCCCTATCGAACCGTGCGTGCGGTTCTCCCGCACACGGCTCTCCGACATTGTTCATCTCAGGCATTCGCAGTCGGGTAGCGCACTGTTCCGGTGAGTCGGTGGATGCCGAGTTGGCCGAGCCAGTCCCATGTGAACCGGTCGGTCCAGTTCGGCCCCGACAACGCGTGTTTCCTGCTGGCCAGTCTTGCCATTCGCTCGTGCACGTAGCAGTCGATCGCACCGAACTTCGCGGACGAGTTTCCTTGCCGGAAGTAGGCGCCCCAACCCCGAAGCACGGGATTGAGCATTTCGACGGCCACGAACTCAAGTGGCAGCCCGACCTGGCGCGGTGCGGTCAGGTCGCGGACCTTGCCTCGGATCGAGGCCATGGCCCGTGGTGACGGCCACTTGTGAAGCCAATAACGACCTCGCCGTTTCCAGGATTCGATCATCCGATGATGGAACCCCAAAAAGTCGAAGCCATCCGCACCGTTGCGAAGGTCTGCGATCCTGGTCTTGTCGGGATGCAACCGCAACCCCATCGCGACCAACGTGTCCTCGGCCACCTTTTGGGCCTGATCGGCCCGCTGTCTGGTCGAGCAGACAACAACAAAGTCGTCGGCAAAACGGGTCAGCACCCCCAACCGCCACCCACCATTGGCCCAGGCCTCATCGAGGACATGGAGCGCGATGTTGGCGAGCAGAGGCGACACGGGTGAGCCCTGCGGAGTTCCGGTCTCGGTGTCCGAGACCAGTCCGCCCTCGAACACACCGGCTCGAAGCCAGCATCGCAACAGTTTCAACATTCGCCGGTCAACGACCCGGCGTTCGACCTGGGCCATCAAGGCGTCATGGTCAATGTTGTCGAAACACGCTTTGATGTCAGCATCAAGCACCCACATCCGACCCGCGTTCGCTGCTTGACGGACAGCTTCGAGGGCCTGATGCGCTGAACGTTTCGGGCGGAACCCGAAACTCGCCGGTGAGAAATCGGCTTCGAAGATCGGCTCGAGCACAAGCTTCGCTGCTGTCATCACCACCCGATCAGCGACAGTGGGAATGCCGAGCGGACGGGTCTGTCCCGCCTTGCCCGGCTTCGGGATGTGAACACGCCGCAACGGCTTTGGCCGATAACGACCGGCTTTCAGCTTGACGGCGAGGTCATCGAGGAACACTCGCACCGCTTCGACGCCCCCAGCTTCGATGTCGGCGATCGTCACACCGTCGACACCAGGAGCGCCTTGATTCGTGGCCACGTCAACCCATGCCCGCCACATCACATCGCTGCGGGCGACCTTGTCGAAGAGAGCATGAAACCGACGTGTCCGATCCTGCTTGGCACTGCGATAAAGCACGCGTTGAAGAGCTCGAACGGAATCCAAGCCATCGACTTGTCTGACGGTCCTAGCCGAATTCTCGGCACTCATCAGCGTTCCTCACCTTCTTCGTCGTGCACCAATGAAGCAGGGGTCCTTCGCTCTGGCCAGGTTGTGTTGTCCTGACCGTCATCACTACTACGACCCCCTCCGACTCCCTCTCGGCTGTCGGCCACTTCCCGGGGTCACCGGTTATAGACAGACACGCTCCCGTCCCCCGCAGGGTCGGGGCCAAGTAGGGCCTCTCCAGTTCCCTCGACAACCGTGTGACCGTTCCACGTTCTCTACGCCGGAAGGTTCATCGATGCCCGCTCCAGGAACCCAGACATCTTCCATGGCCTTCACCAAATCCACACAGGCTCGGCACCTTCTCTTTCCCACTCACGCGGGAGCCTTGACGACGCTGCAAACTTCGCTTCATGCTGCGGACCGGCCACTTGCTCCACCCCGCTTCGACCCCGGCCTCTCAACCGGACCCGGAGGCTTCACTACCGAGGACCCTGGCGTCTCCCCGGACCGGACTCACACCGGCTGGCCATCGAGAGCTTGCGCTCGCTACGTCATGACAACTCCTTTGTAGTCAAGGCCCAGCGAGCTGCTGGACGCACGTGGATCGAGGCTTAGGCCACCCTGACAGACAGGGCGACGCCGGCCGGCATGAAGCGCGACACCACCTCGACATGCGGAGTGTTGGGGAACAGGTCGAGGACCTCCGAGCCGGCATGGGCATAGCCAAGACCCGCCAGCAACCGAGCGTCGCGGGCCAACGACACCGGATCGCAGCTCACCAGCACGATCATCTCAGCCCCCGTGGCGGCGATGCGCTCGGCGCCACGGGTGCCCAACCCGGCGCGTGCCGGGTCGGCGACCACCAGCGGGACCGGTACCGGCAACCACTCCTCCATCGGCAGGCATTCGATGACGCTGTCGCGTCCGGCGAGGTTGACTGCCGCATCCGAGCATGCCGATGGCGAGCTCTCCACCACTATCGGGCGGTCCGCGCCGAGCGCGGCGGCGAACATCCCGACGCCACCGTAAGCATCGAGCATCGCGCCATTGTGCGTCGCGCCATTGCCGAGGAGCGGACCGCAGGCGTTGCGTACCGCGGCAACGAGCAGTTCGGCGGCCTGCGGTCCGGACTGGAAGAACGATCCGGCGCTGACCTGTAGCAGCGTGCCGTCGACTCGTTCATGGACGACGGCACGGTCTCCGTAGCGCACATCATCGGGCAGCCCGGCCAGTGTGGGGCGCGACTTGCTGCGACGCGATGTGGGCGCGGCGACGGCCAGGGCCGAGCGTTCGCCGCTGGCGACACCGACACGCAACATCACCTCTGAGGCATTCCAGGCGCGCAGTCCGGCGAGCAACTCGCCAAGCCGGGGATGGGCCACCAGGCAGTCGTCGACGACAACCACATCGTGGCTACGCGCCCCGCGAAAGCCCACCCTGCCATCGCCGCGCACGGCCAGCCGAACAGTGGTGCGATAGGCCCACGGATCCACCGCTGCCCCGGCCCGCACGTCGGCGTCAGGCAGCCCCGCGGTGCGCCGAAGTGCGTCGCGGACGACCTCCACCTTCAGGGCAAGTTGCGAAGCAGGCGCGATGTGCTGCCAGCTGCAACCACCACAGCCGGCTGCTACGTAAGGACATGGCGGGACCACTCGATCGGTGGATTCCTCGAGCACCTCGGACACGGTGCCTTTGGCATAGTCGCGCTTGTTTGACAACAACTCGACGCGCACGGTCTCCCCGGTGATGGCCCCAGCGACGAACACGACCCGCCCGTCGGGGAGATGCCCCAACCCGTCACCGCCGGCCGCCATCTTGTCGATCTCGACGACAACCCCACCGGCCCCGCCGGCCGGTTGCGGATGGATAGCACGAGCCACCGAACAAGCCTACGGCTGGGCCCAGAAAGGTCCGGCGAAGAACAACGCCCCCAGAGCCGCCCATCGCCGGGCAGCTACCCTTAAAGCGTGCTTGTGGACCAGCCCCGACCGATCGAGATCGCACCGAGCGTGCTGCCTGCTGACATGGCCAAGCTGGGCGACGAGGTCGCTGCGCTCGAAGCAGCTGGCGTGGACCGCATCCAGTGGGACGTGATGGACGGCCAGTTCGTTCCCAATCTGACTTTCGGACCAGCAGTGATAAAGGCCGCCCGACCACACACCTCGCTGCCGTTCGAGGTGCACCTGATGGTGCTGACCCCCGACTTGATGGCTGCCGAATACGTCGACGCCGGCTGTCGCAGGTTGATCGTGCACGCCGAGGCGTGCCTCCACCTGCACCGCACCCTTGGCCACATTCGCTCGCTCGGCGCTAGCGCTGCAGTGGCGCTGAATCCGGCTACCCCGGCCTCGGCCGTGTCGCACGTGCTCGACCTGGTGGACATGGTGTTGGTGATGACCGTCAACCCCGGCTTCGGTGGCCAGGCGTACATCGCCACGATGGAGCCGAAGATTCGTGAGGTACGCGAGATGATCGTCGGCGCCGGCTTCGGCGACAGCATCGACATCGAAGTAGATGGCGGTATCGGGCCGTCCACAGTGGCAGGTGCGGTTGCGGCGGGTGCAAACGTGCTGGTGGCCGGCTCTGCGTTGTACAACGACCCACAGGGCCTGACCCACGCCGTGGCCGAGCTCCGCCGCCTGGCAACCGAGTAGCCCTCCGTCGAGCGCCCCTCCCCCCACGGGCGCAACTGCCCGACTAGCGGGAGATCACAGCCGGCACCGCGGAACTGGCGCGCGCCCCTTCCGTAACATGGCCAGCACATGGAATCGACTGGGGACCACCCCATACCAGTGGACGACGCCGCCGCATCTGAGGGGGCCTGGACCACTCGGTCAACCCCCTACGGACCGCCGGCGATGGCTGCGCTGCGCGCCGCCGTCGACTTTGCAAAGGCCGGACGCCCGCTGACAGCGGTCACGGTGGTGGTGCCTTCCAACTCGGTGGGAGTCGCCGCACGCAGGTGGCTGGCAGCCAATGGCGGAGTGATCGCAGTGCAGTTCGTCACCGCCTACCGTCTCGCCGAACTGCTCGGCGGACCCCAGCTGGTCGGCGCCGGGAGGCGACCGGTGTCCACCCCGGTGGTTGACGTCGCCGTGAGCCGCGCCCTCGCTCAACACCCCGGCATGTTTGCGCCCGTCGCCCGGCACCACGCCACCGTCAGCGCATTGCGCGACCTGCACCGCGAGCTACGTCACCTACCGGAGTCGACCGTGCAGCGGATGGCCATCGTTGGCTCGGCGCGTGCCCGCGAGGTGATCCGCGTCCACCGCGACGTGACCCGTCAACTGAGCACTTCCTGGTTCGACGAAGCCGACCTGTTACACACCGCCCGCGCCCAAGCGCACACCCACCACGCGGCCACCATCGTCTTCCTCCCCCAGCACCTACGCCCCACCGAGCAGGCCCTGTTAGAGGAGCTCTCACGAACAAACCTGGTGCACTTCATCAACGGTGCGGCCGAGGAGATGGCGACCGGGTCGATCGAGGTCGTCGACGTCAGCGACGCAGACGAGGAGGCCGTCGAGGCAGTTCGCCAGATCATCGCGGCCACCCGCGCCGGCACTCAGCTGGAGCGGATCGCAGTTGTCTGGCCGACGGCTGACCCCTATGCCCGGCTGATCACCGAGCACCTCGACGAGGCCGGGATCACCTGGAACGGCAGACCGGGTACCGTGCTCCATGAACGTCTCGCGGCGCGACTGCTGCTCGACGTGCTGAACATCGACCGCCGCGGCATCCGACGCGCCGAACTGTTCGCGGTGCTGGCACACGTCCGCCCGTGG
The DNA here is from genome assembly GCA_039915905.1 of Ilumatobacteraceae bacterium. Classification (GTDB taxonomy): domain Bacteria; phylum Actinomycetota; class Acidimicrobiia; order Acidimicrobiales; family Ilumatobacteraceae; genus JAODBQ01. Next base: position 453 of record JBDSMK010000049.1, on the reverse strand, counting down.
CGGGGCGACGGCACGCAGGTGCCGGTGCAGCGTTGGGAACGGCTGTCTCGCGAGGCCGGGGTGGCGACCGACGCCGACTGGGGCAGCCGCCTCATCCGCTTCGGAGCCCACCTCCAATCACTGCCGAACCGCACCGACGACGCCGTCGCCGTCACTCAGCTAGGAGACTTTGTCGCCGATCTGCGTGCCACTCTCGGTCCACCCGGCCAGCCAGCGAGCTGGCGCCACTGGGCCGAGATGTGCGACGAACTGCTCACCCGCTGGCTTGGCGGCCATCGTCGGATAGCACGCCTCCCCGCAGCGGAGAGCGCGGCATACGGCCTGGTGCAGGGTGCCATCGACCGTCTCGCCCAGCTCGACGAGATCGACGGCGATGTCACTCGACAGGTGTTCCTCGATGCACTTGCCGCCGAGCTCGACGCGGCTCCCCGCCGGGTAGGTCGCATCGGCCGC
>JBDSMK010000421.1:0-6363 GCA_039915905.1 Ilumatobacteraceae bacterium | reverse complement strand
AGCTCGTTGGTCTGGCGGAAAGCCGCACCGGGGAATGGGACGTGGTCGCCCGCCCATCCGGTCATCGCCTGATGGGCGGCGACGAACTCGTCGTTCCAAAGGTGCTCCCACAGGTTGACGTAAGCAGTGACGTCCCCGGTCGGTTTCAACGTGCGGAACGAGTTGCGCATCACGGCGGCCGGCACGTTGCCGGTGAAGTCGATCACATCGTCGGGGTCCATCCGCCCCTGCTGCATCATCGAAGTCATCGGTCCCATCTGGGCAAAGTCGATCGGAGTGGCTTGCACCGCCAGGTTGCGGATCGGCAGCGACCGGTTGCCGGCCACGCACAGCAGCGACAACAGTCCGCCGAAGCAGTAGCCGAACATCGAGATGTCGGTGCTGCCGGCCGCTGCGGCTACCTCGGTGACGATCTCCGGGAGGTAGCCGTCGGTGTAGGTCTCCAGCGTGTTGGCCGCCTCGAGCTCGTCGGGTACGCCCCAGTCGATGAGGTACACATCGAACCCTCGGTCGATCATCGACTCGATCACGCTGTTGCCCGGAACGAGATCGAACACGTAGCTGCGGGTGACCAGACTGTGCACGAACAGCACAGGCGTTCGGATCGTGCGCCGGTCGCTGCGATATCGCCACAGACGCACCTTCTCGGCTTCCCAGACCGTGTCCTTCGGTGTCTGACCGAACTCGGGGTGGTCCACCCCGGCAATGTGTTTCAGCCCGTTGCGCAGCCGAAGGAGAGACCGTTCGGCATCACGCCGCACCCTGGCCACGAGTTCGTCGGGAGCGAGAGTCAACGCCATGATCACCTCCGGTGGAACGTCGCGGCGGCAGCTTGTCGCCTTCGGATGCCGAGGCGTCGATGGTCCGGCCCTCGGCGACCGCGAGCTTGTGGGTCAGGTCGCGAACCTGCAGCTTGAGCTGGCCGAGTTCGGTGAGGATGCGGCTGACATCGGTGCCTGCCGGCAGGTTCAGACGATGCAGCACTCGCCTGGTGGATCGCGCCGCTTCTTGCTCCACCCCACGCTGGATGCGCGCCAACAACCCGACCACCACTGCGAACTGATCGCTGTGCATCAATGCGTCGAGTCGAGGCGTGACAACCTGTTCGACGGCGTCGAAACCTTCTCGCCACTTCGCCTTGTCAGCCATGACCAACGATAGCCCCTGCAGTTGAGCCAGGCCATAGCCCGAGCCGCTGGGAGCCTGAGCCGCTGGGAGCCTGAGCCGCTGGTCCGGACAAACCATCCTGAACCTGATGTTACTGTCATGAGCGATGAGCAACGATCAGACGAATGCCGTAGACCGCACCTTCGTGGGCCTTCCGTCACCAAGCCTCGGCAGGGCCGGCGCCGGCGGCCATCCGTGCCAGGGCGTCTACCACGCGCCGCATGGCAGCCGACCGAAGGTGGCGATGATCGCCACCCACTACAACGTGGACTTCTCCGAGCACTACCTCGCTGACTACATGGTCGCTCGCGGTTACGGGTTCCTCGGTTGGAACAACCGCTTCCGTGGCGATGAGGCCCACTTCTTGTTGGATCACGCACTCGTGGACATCGGCGTCGGCGTGCGTTGGCTGCGCGAGATGGCCGGCGTCGAGCGGGTGATCCTGATCGGCAACTCCGGCGGCGGGTCATTGATGGCTGCCTACCAGTCGCAAGCGGTAGAACCGAACGTCACTGCGCTCGACGGGATGCAACCCGCGGCCGGGCTCGACGAGTTGCTCCCCGGCGACGGCTACGTGTCGATCGCCGCCCACGCCGGCCGGCCCGAGGTGCTCACCGCGTGGATGGACGCCAGCGTGATCGACGAGTTCGATCCGACCAAGACCGATCCCACGCTGGACCTCTGGAACCCTGACAACGGCCTGCCGTACACGGCCGAGTTCGTCGCTCGCTACCGCGCAGCCCAGGAGGCTCGCAACCACCGCATCACGGATTGGGTGCGCGCCGAGATCGACCGCGTACGGGCAGCCGGCTATCAGGACCGGTTCTTCTCGGTACCGCGGATGTGGGCCGACCCGCGCACGGTGGATCCCACGATCGATCCCAACAAGCGGCCGCCCAACCGCTGCTACGTCGGCGAGCCGAAGCGAGCCAACCGTGGCGTGTGGGGCATCGCATCGTCGGTCACCCTGGCCACCTGGCTGTCGTTGTGGAGCCTGCAGGACTCGCAAACCCGCGGCGGCCCGCACCTCGCACGCATCACCGTCCCCTCGATCGTGATCAACGCCAATGCCGACACCGGGGTGTTCCCTTCGGACGCAGCGCAGATCTTCGCGGCGCTCGGAGCCACTGACAAGCGGTCGATCGGGCTTGACGGCGACCACTACTTCCGCGAACTGCAAGGCGCCCGCGATGTGCTGGCCGACCTGGTGGCTAGTTGGACATCCGAACGATTCGGCTGACCCAAACTGGTGACCCAAACTGGTGATACCAAACCAGCGATAGGGCCGCCTACAAGCCGGGCGGCAGGATCTCGAAGTCGCCGGCAGCGTGACGCAGATCGGCGAGAGAGTCGAACAGGTCTTCGAGAGCGGACGGCTTCAGACCGACCTGGGTGAATACCTCGCCATTGAGCACGTCGGTGGCCCGAAGCCCAGTGCGACGCCCCTTCGCAGTGATCGCCGCCAGTGTCGTGCGCATGTCGCTGGGATGTGGACGACGCTGCACCATGCCGTCGGCCTCCAACCTGTCGATGACGTTCGTGACGCTGGCCGGGTGGACCTGCAGGCGCTGCCCGATCTTGCCTAGCGGTAGCCGGCCGACGCGCGAGAAGGTCAACAGCATCAGCACCTCGTAGCGCGCGAAGGTGAGCCCCAGCGGCGCCAGCGCTTCGTCCACCCGTGCCAGCAGGATCTGGTGCACGCGCATCACCGAAGTCACCAGCGCCATCCCATCGGCAGCGTCGCCCCAGCCGTTGTTCACCCAGTTGCGCCGCGCCTCGGCCACCGGATCAAAGCGCAGCGGGCGTCGTCGCACGGCACCACGCTACCGATCGGGCACGCTACCGATCGGGCACGCTACCGATTGGGCGCGCTACCGATTGGGCCGAATGCCGACGCGTTAGTCCCCGAACCGATCGAAGTTCCGACTACCCCATTGGTTTGGCGTCAAAGTATTATGGCGACATGCAGGGAACTGAGATCGAACGGATCGGTGTGCTGGGCTGTGGGCTGATGGGCTCCGGCATCGCCGAGGTGTGCGCCCGCAACGGGCGCGCTGTGGTCGTCGTGGAAGCCAATTCGGTGCTCGCCGAGAAGGGCCGCGAGCGGGTCTACAAGTCGCTCGACGCGGCGCTCAACCGCAACAAGCTCACCGACGCACAGCACGCCGCAGCCATCGCCCGGCTCGACTTCACCGACGACTGGTCGGCGTTTGCCGATCGTCAACTGGTGGTCGAGGCCGTCAGCGAGGACCCAGCCGTGAAGGTCGAGGCTTTCCGCCGCCTGGACGACGTGGTGACAGAGCACGACGCGATCCTCGCCTCCAACACCTCGTCGATACCGATCATGAAGCTGGCCACGGCAACCAAGCGTCCTGAGCAGGTGATCGGGCTGCACTTCTTCAATCCGGTGCCGGTGCTGCCGCTGGTGGAGTTGGTGCCATCGTTGATGACGTCGGCAGCAACGGCCGATGCGGCCAGCGGGTTTGCCACAGACGTGCTCGGAAAGAACGTCATCCGCTCCCAGGATCGTGCCGGTTTCGTAGTCAATGCTCTGCTGATCCCGTACCTGTTGTCGGCCATCCGGATGCTGGAGAGCGGTTTCGCGACCGCTGCCGACATCGACGCCGGGATGGTCCATGGGTGTGCACACCCGATGGGTCCGCTGGCCCTCGCCGACCTCATCGGCCTCGACACCACGATGGCCGTTGCCGACTCGATGTACACCGAGTTCAAGGAGCCGCTGTACGCCCCGCCGCCGCTGCTCAGCCGGATGGTGGAGGCCGGGTTGCTGGGACGCAAGAGCGGCAGGGGCTTCCACGGGTACGCGCGATGAGCACCGCAACGTACCCCGGGGTCGACAGCCGCTTTCACACCGCTGAGACGAAGCCGGCGCTGCACGTGCCCGCCAACCCGGTGCGGTTCGTAACCGCGGCCAGCCTGTTCGACGGCCACGACGCTTCGATCAACATCATGCGCCGCATTCTCCAGGCGCAAGGCGCCGAGGTGATCCACCTCGGCCACAACCGCTCCGTCGACGAGATCGTCCGCGCCGCATTGCAAGAAGACGTTCAGGGCATCGCCATCAGCTCATACCAGGGTGGCCACGTGGAGTACTTCACGTACCTGCTGGAGAGGCTCGACGAGGAGGGCATCGGCAACATCCGGGTCTACGGCGGCGGCGGCGGGGTGATCGTGCCGGAGGAGATCGAGTTGTTGCAATCGCGCGGTGTCGCCCGGCTGTTCTCGCCGCAGGACGGCCAGCGACTTGGGCTGCCTGGGATGATCAACCTGATGATCGCCGAATGCGATCGTCCGCTGGCTGCCGACGGCGGACCCGACATGGAGCAGTTGCTGGCCGGCTCCGAGCGGGCGCTTGCCCGTGCCATCACGGTGCTCGAAACGGGCGACGACAGCCTGCTGCCTGCTCTCGGCGAGGCCGCCCGTCGGCGCACCGTGCCCGTCCCCGTGCTCGGCATCACCGGTACCGGCGGTTCGGGCAAGTCGTCGCTCACCGACGAGCTTTTGCGGCGCTTCCGACTGGATCAGGGCGACAAGCTCAAGATCGCCGTCATCGCAGTGGATCCCACCCGCCGCCGGGGTGGCGGGGCGCTGCTCGGCGACCGCATCCGGATGAACGCGATCGACAGCCCGAACATCTTCTTCCGGTCACTGGCAACCCGTGGCTCGTCCGAACTGCCCGACTCCCTGGCTGGGGCGATAACAGCGGCAAAGGCATGGGGCGCGGATTTGGTGGTGGTGGAGACACCCAGCATCGGCCAAGGTGACGCTGCCATAGTGCCATTCGTAGATGTGCCGATGTACGTGATGACCCCCGAGTTCGGCGCGGCCTCGCAGCTGGAGAAGATCGACATGCTCGACTTCGCCGAGATCGTGGTGATCAACAAGTTCGAACGCCGCGGCGCCGAGGATGCGCTGCGCGACGTGCGCCGCCAATACGCCCGTAACCGCGAACTGTTCCACGACGACCCGGCGACACTGCCGGTGTTCGGCACTGTGGCCTCGCGGTTCAACGACGACGGAGTCACTGCGGTCTACCAGCAACTGCGTGGCGTGCTGAGCGACCACGGCCTCGTGGTGCACGACGGCGCTCTGGCAGCCGTATCGACCAGGACCTCCACCCACGTCGGGGTCATCGTGCCGACGTCACGCCAGCGCTACCTGGCGGAGATCACCGAGATCATCCGTGACTACCACGCCGTTACCGAACAGCAAGCTGCAGTGGCAACCGCCCATCAGCAACTGGCGGGCGCCTCCGCCGCGCTCCACGCCGCTGGGTGTTCCACAGCCGACATCGACCAACTCACCAGCACCGCTGCCGCTCAACTCGAGCCGGCGATCGCAACGCTCCTCGAGGAGTGGCCGACGCGCAAGGCGGCTCTCACCGGGCCCCACCGTGCTGTACGTGAATCCCTATCCGGCACCCTGATCCCGAAGCTCGCCGTACCCCGATTCGATGACGCCGGAATGCTGGTGCGATGGCTGCGCGGCGAGAACTTGCCGGGCTACTTCCCGTACACCGCCGGCGTCTTCCCACTCAAGCGCGAGGGCGAAGATCCGGCGCGGATGTTCGCCGGCGAGGGTGGCCCGGCGCGCACCAACACACGGTTCAAGTTGCTCTCCGAAGGCCAGCCGGCCACTCGGTTGTCCACCGCGTTCGATTCCGTCACGCTGTACGGCTTCAACCCCGCCGAGCGTCCCGACATCTACGGCAAGGTTGTCAACTCGGGCGTCTCGATCGCCACCATCGACGACATCAAGGTGCTCTACGACGGCTTCGACCTGTGCGATCCGACGACGTCGGTGTCGATGACCATAAATGGTCCGGCACCAACTCTGCTGGCGATGTTCTTGAATGCCGCGATCGATCAGCAACTCGACAAGTTCGCAGCTGCCGAGCACCGACAACCGACTGATTCGGAGGCGGCCGAGATCCGCGGACGCACGCTGTCAACCGTTCGCGGCACGGTGCAGGCCGACATCCTGAAGGAGGACCAGGGCCAGAACACGTGCATCTTCTCCACCGAGTTCTCGCTCGGCGTAATGGCCGATATCGCTCAGTTCTTCGTCGATAACAAGGTACGCAACTTCTACTCGGTGTCGATATCCGGCTACCACATCGCCGAGGCCGGCGCGAACCCGATCTCACAGCTCGCGTTCACGCTCTCGAACGGGTTC
>JBDSMK010000386.1:0-2878 GCA_039915905.1 Ilumatobacteraceae bacterium | reverse complement strand
GCCTCGTGTACCAGCGGGCCAGGGAGAAGAGCGAGGAGGGCTGGCCGGTGATCGTGTTCTTCGACGAGATGGATTCGATGTTCCGCACCAGGGGCTCAGGCATCAGCAGCGACATGGAGTCGACCATTGTCCCCCAACTGCTGGCCGAGATCGATGGTGTGGAGGGCCTGCGCAACGTGATCGTGATCGGTGCCACCAACCGCGAGGACCTCATCGATCCGGCCATTCTTCGCCCAGGTCGGCTCGACGTGAAGATCAAGATCGAACGACCCAACGCCGACGCAGCACGTCAGATCTTCGCTCGCTACCTGACCGCTGAGATCCCCATCGCGGCTGGCACACAGATCCCGCAGATGATCGATGCGACGGTGGAGGAGATGTACCGCGACGACGAGGACAACCAGTTTCTCGAGGTCACCTACCAGAACGGCGACAAAGAGATTCTCTACTTCAAGGACTTCTCCTCCGGCGCGATGATCGAGAACGTCGTGCGCCGAGCCAAGAAGCTGGCCATCAAACGAGTGATCGCCGGTGGACTGCGAGGGGTCAGCACGCAGGACCTGATCGACTCCATCAAGCAGGAGTACAAGGAGCATGAGGACTTGCCGAACACCACCAACCCCGACGACTGGGCCAAGATCTCCGGCAAGAAGGGCGAGAGGATCGTGTTCATCCGCACCCTCGTGAAGGGCCACGCCGAGACCGAACGCGAGGGTGGTCGAGCCATCGAACGGGTCGGCACAGGCCAGTACCTCTGAGCCAAGCGCAGGCCGCCCGGCGTTAGGGTGCGGTATGGCGATACCGAAGGTGTGCGGCATCGAGACCGAGTACGGGATCCTCGTTCGCGGTGCCGACATGAATGCGGTCAGCGCCTCCTCCTTACTGATCAACGCCTACCTCGCAGTGACCAATCGCAAGATCACCTGGGACTTCGAAGCAGAGCATCCGGGCAACGATGCCCGAGGCTTTCGCGTCGACGACCTGCTCGCCCCGGACGTGGAAACCCATCTGGTCAACGCTGTGCTGACCAACGGGGCGCGCTACTACGTAGATCACGCCCACCCCGAGGTGAGCACGCCCGAATGCGTCAACGCCCGCGATGTGGTGCGCTTCGACCGCGCCGCCGAGGAGATCGTACGCGTCAGCATGGCCGCCGCTGCCAGCTACCTGGTGCCTGGCGCCGAGATCCTGTGCCACAAGAACAACTCCGATGGCAAGGGCAACAGCTACGGCTGTCACGAGAACTACCTCGTTTCCAGGCAGATTCCGTTTGCCCAGATTGTCGCCCAGATCACGCCCCACTTCGTCACCCGCCAAGTGGTCATCGGTGCTGGCAAGGTCGGCTGTGAGCTGCCAGGGGTACCGACCTCCGACATCCCCTTCCAGATCAGCCAACGTGCCGACTTCTTCGAGGAGGAGGTCGGCCTCGAAACCACCCTCAAACGTCCGATCGTGAACACTCGCGACGAGCCACATTGCGACGCCGCAAAATATCGCCGGCTACACGTCATCGTCGGCGATGCGAACATGAGCGAATCCGCCACGTTCGTCAAGGTCGGGGCCACTGCGATCGTGCTGGCAATGATCGAAGACGACGTGCTCGGCGACGACCTGCTGCTGGCCAACCCGGTCGGCGCGATTCGCCAGGTGAGCCACGATCCATCGTTGACACGCACCATCTTGCTGCGCAACGGGCGTCGGGCCACTGCCATCGAACTGCAGTGGGCGCTGCTCGAGAGGGCCCGCAAGTACGAGCACTCACACGGGCTGGCAAGCGTCGATGCCGACGTTGGGGCCGAGGTGCTGGCGATGTGGGAGACGATGCTCACCGGTTTGGAGCACGACCCGGACAGTGTCGCCCACCTGATCGACTGGGTAGCGAAGCGACGCATAGTCGACGGATACGCACAACGGCACGATCTGCGTGCGGACGACGCCCGGCTGAAGGCCATCGACCTGCAGTACCACGACATGCGGCCGGAGCGCTGCCTCGCCGCCCGCGCCGGGCTGGCGACGGTGGTCACCGTGAACGAGGCCCGCACTGCGATGACCGAACCTCCGGCCACCACCCGCGCCTACTTCCGAGGCAAGTGCCTGGCGAAGTGGCCCGACGACATCGTCGCAGCCAACTGGGACAGCCTGGTGTTCGATGTCGGCCGCGAGCCACTGCGGCGCGTCCCGATGATGGAGCCGCTGCGCGGCACCGCCGACATGGTCGCTAGCTTGATCGAACAGAGTGCCACCCCTTCCGAGCTGCTCGCTCGGTTGGGGGCTTGAGTTGAGGAACGGGGTACACAATGGCTGAGCGAACACAAAAGCAGCGACCGACACCGAACCGCACCGATGAAACGGCAGCCGAAGCGCCAGCGACTGCGGCCAGCGGCGAAAAGCTGAAGGCCGAAATGGACGACTTGCTGGACGAGATCGACGGCGTGTTGGAGACCAACGCCGAGGACTTCGTCAAGTCGTACGTGCAAAAGGGCGGCCAGTAGAGCGATGTCGATGCCGATGTTCAAGCCGGGCAACGACCCCGGTACCAGCTTTCCCGACCTCTTGCGGCGCATCGGCGTCGACCAGCCGTTCGATGCCGCGGGATCCCGCGAGCTCGATGTCCCCCACGCCACTACGTGCATCGCGCTGCGCTTCGCCGACGGGGTGATCATGGCGGGTGACCGGCGAGCCACCAGCGGCAACCTGATCAGCCATCGCGGCATGGAGAAGGTGGTTCAAGCCGATCGCTTCAGTGGTGTGGCAATTGCCGGTGCTGCGGGACCGGCAATGGAGATGATCAAGCTCTTCCAACTCCAACTGGAGCATTACGAAAAGGTGGAGGGCGCATCGCTGAGCCTCGAGGGCAAGGCCAACCAGCTGTCGATGA
>JBDSMK010000364.1:0-7796 GCA_039915905.1 Ilumatobacteraceae bacterium | reverse complement strand
AAACCCTGCGCGTCTGCCAGTTTCGCCACGCCCGCGGCGAGGTGCCACAGCTTATGGCAGAGCGCCGCCGCTGACCGGAGGTGATATCTGCCCCTTCGTGAATCGTCGGTGACGATTGGCTGTGTGTGCGCCGTGTCCTTCGTGAATCGTCGGTGACGATTGGCTGTGTGTGCTGCGCAGAGCGTCACCGACGATTCGTGACAGGGCGCCAATGGAGGGGCGAAGCGTCACCGACGATTCGTGACGGGGAGCGTGTGGCAGGTCAGGAGACTGGCAGCCAAACGAGCGAGAGTTGGGTGACCTGCACGTCGCTGCGCGACAACGGCACGGATATGGCGGTTATGTCCTTCGCAACTGCCATCCACTTAGCGTCGATTGCCGTGACTTCGGCGGTGAGTTCGTCCTCCGTTGCGTCGAGTTGCGCGTGGATCGACTGCATCTTGTTCTCCACCGCATCTACCCGGTCGCCGGCTGCGGCAGTGCGCGACCTCCGCCCAGCGGCGCTGCCAGCCGAGCCGAACACCGAACCGAGCATGCCGCCGCGTGACTTGCGGCCGCCGAGCAGGCCGCCGAGGATCGACCCGGCGGTGGACAAGATCTCCTCGTTGCGCCGGCCTTTCTGTTGGGTCTCCAACAGCGTCGCCCTGTCCTGCGCCGTCTGTAGGTCGAGCTGCAACTTGGCCACCTTCGCGGCGTACTTGTCGCGCAACTTGGCGGTCTCGGCGTCACCGAGTGCGTCGGCCGCCGTATAGCAGCGCTGAAAGAACTCGTCGGTGCTCTCTCCCGGCCGGCTGAACAACTTGAGTTTACGGTTGGTCTGCAATTCGATGGCCCGCGAGCGCACCAGATGATCGACAAGGTTGCGTTGCAGCGCCGTCCAGAACGGCTTGTCCTTCACCGGGGCGTCGGGCAGCCGGTAGGAGCACTGTGGCGGAGTGTCGGTTCGCAGGTCGCGGTCGTCGTAGTCGACCGCAACGGCGCGCGACACGTCCACCTGTTGGTCAAGGGGGTAGAGCACCGCCTCGTACTCCTCGTCGTGCATCAGCGCTGCCTTGTCGTTGCTGTAGCGCAGCGCCACCCTGGCGACAACGGCTGCTTCGCGAATGAGTCCCCGCGGATCGGCGCCGACCTGACTGAGCCACGGGGCGGCGACATCGGCGAAGCGCACTGGAACGTCGCCGGCCACGACCGGCATCACCGGTGTGGTATCCGTGCCCGACGCGGCGCCGGCGGCGCCGCCCGACGTTGTGGCTGTAAAAACGGTTGAAGTGATAGGTGCGGTAGGGGTGGCATCGCCTGGAGCCCCGACCGAGTTCGACGGCGTCTCACCGATCGGTGCAGCAAAAGCACCACCACCAGCATCGGCACCACCGGCCTCGGTACCGCCGACCGTCCCCGCACCGGCAACCCGTGCGCCGGCCTTCTGTTCGGACATCAAGATGCTGATCTGATCGCGAGTCAGCGGCCCACGCAGGTAGCTCATCGCCCACCTGGTGGTGAACACCTCCGGCTGATCCTTGCCCGCCCTACGCAACACGAATTCACGCTTGCCCAGCCCCGTGATCACGTTGCCGACGGCGTTGATGTCCACCCCTCCGGCCGCAGCGCTCATCCCGTCGAGAAGTCGCTGCTTGTCTCGGTCGGTTTGCAATCTGCCGATCATCCACGTGCCCGCGTTGGACAGCGCCTTGTAGTCCACATCCACCGGGTTCTGAGTGCTCAGCACGACGCCCACCCCAAAGGCGCGGGCTTGCTTCATCAGCGTCATTATCGGCTTCTTGGTTGGCGGGGTAGCCGTCGGCGGCAGGTAACCAGCCACCTCATCCATGTACAGCAGAGCGCGCAGATCGGTCGTTCCGCTCTGCCGGCGCATCCATGTGACGAGCTTCGACAGCACCAAGGTGGTGACGAACTGGCGTTCCTCGTCGCTCAACTGGGCAGTCGTGACGATGGCCGCGCGGGGTCGTCCGTCTGATGTCCGCAGCATTGCATCGATATCCAGTGGCGGGCCTGTCATCCACGCCGCGAACGACGGCGAGGCCAGCAAACCGTTGAGCCGCATCGCAAGCGCGGTTCGATCCTTGGGTGGGAAGAACGAATCGAGCTCGAACACGCCGAGCTTGCGGATCGGTGGCTGCTGCACCATGCCGACGAGGATCGGCAGGTCCAGGCTGCGGCCGCCGGTCCATTCGTTGCTGATCAAGTTGGACAGCAAGATGTGCTCCCGGCTCGACAGCGGGTCGGCGTCGATGCCGACCAATCCGAGCAGCCCGCTGACGAAGCCCTCGATCTCGTCGCCGACGACCTCCGGGTCGGACGCATCCGCTGGTGCCTGCAACGACCCGACGATGTTGAGTCCGACACCGCCGCTGGAACCCGGCGTGTAGATCGTCATCTCCACCTTGTCGCGCAGCGCGGCGATGTTCGACGGGCCCATGTCCCAGCTAGCCAGGCCATCGGTCCAAGACTTTGCCTGGGCGGCGGCGAAATCGGCGACGCTCAGTCCTGCCTTGGACGCGTCGCCCTCGTTGACCCACGGCTGGAACTCAGCTGCGGACAGGCTCGGAAACGTCAGGCAGAGGTTGGTGAGATCACCCTTCGGGTCGATCAGCAGGGTTGGAATTCCTGCGGCCAGTGCCTCCTCGACCAGCACGATGCCGAGCCCGGTCTTGCCAGAACCGGTCATGCCAACGATGACCCCATGAGTGGTGAAGTCGCCAGACGCGAGCTTCACAAGGTTGTCAGTGCGCTTGTGAGCAGCCGGATCTACATCCGCGCCCAGCAGGAAGTCGGCCATCCCCCGACAGTAACCGCAGCGGCCGTTCGCCAGCGTTGCGCTGCCAGAATGAGCATCATGACTGCCACTGACGCCGCTGCCGACCCCATCGCCGCCGCCCTCGAGAACCAGTTCGGACTCGCCGATCGGGTTGTCGACGAAGCGTCCCTGGCCAACAGCATCGCCCGCTTCCGCCAGCAGGGCATCGTGCTGCCGACGTTCGCCCAACTCGCCGAACCATCGAAGATCGACCCGACCGCAATAGGCGACGCCGATCGCAGCGCCCCCGATCCGCGCAACCTGTGGCGGTTGCACTGGTACAACGACCTTGCCGGTCACCGAGTCGACGTGCCCGAGCATGTGGTGCTGCCGCCCTCGCTCACCGGCGTGGAGAGCCCGATCGTGGTCGTGTTCGGTGATCGCTTCCCGATGATCACGGCACACAAGGTGATGGCCGCCTACGCCTGCCTTGCACCACGAGTGGTAACCGGCCAGTTCGACCCCACCCGCCACCGAGCGATCTGGCCGAGCACCGGCAACTACGCCCGCGGCGGCATCGCCATCAGCCGGCTGATGGCCAGCCGCGGTGTGGCCATCCTGCCCGCCGGGATGAGCCAGGAGCGGTTCGATTGGCTCGACCAGTGGTGCGAGAACCCTGCCGCCGACGTGATCAAGACCATCGGTACGGAGAGCAACGTCAAAGAGATCTACGACGCATGCAACGAACTGGCCAAGGACCCGGACAACTTCGTGCTCAACCAGTTCTGTGAGTTCGGCAACCATCTCGCGCACTACGAACTCACCGGCCGTGCTCTCGGCCACGCGTTCGAAAGCGCCCGCGAATCCAGTGGACGCGACTGGCGGCTGGCCGCGTTCGTGAGCGCCACCGGCTCGGCCGGCACGATCGCCGCCGGCGACCGGCTGAAAGACGACTACGGCACCAAGATCGTCGCCGTCGAGGCATTGGAGTGCCCGACGATGCTGGAGAACGGCTTCGGCGAGCACAACATCCAAGGCATTGGCGACAAGCACATCCCACTGATTCACAACGTCACCAACACCGACGTGGTGATCGGTATAAGCGACCGCAGCACCGACGAGCTCGACGTGTTGTTCAACACTCCGGCGGGCCGCACCTATCTTGCCGAACGAAAGGGTGTCCCCGAGGCGTTGGTCGCAGCATTGGAGCACTTCGGACTGTCGTCGATCTGTAACGTGCTGGCCGCGATCAAGACAGCCAAGCTGCTCGGGCTCGGGGCCGACGACGCGATCATCACGGTGGCCACCGACCCGGCGTCGCTGTATTCGAGCGAGCGGGCCAAGACTCTCAAGGAGCACTTCGGCGGAACCTTCGACGCGGTCACTGCCGCCGAGGTGTTCGGCGAACACCTCGCCAATGTGGACACAGCCGACGCCTTCGAATGCTCCGAGCGTGACCGCAACCGGATCTTCAACCTCGGCTACTACACCTGGGTCGAGCAGCAGGGCACTCCATTCGAACTGTTCGAAGCGCGCCGCGGCCAGTCGTTCTGGCGCGGTCTGCGTCGGTTCCTGGGCGAGTGGGACGAGATGATCGTCGAGTTCAACCAGCGCGTCGCCGGCTGAACGGCGGCCACAAGTGGAAACCGCGAGCAACACCGGTTGGCGCTGCGCGGTTTGCGGTGCGTTCACCGAAATCAGCCAGTCGTTGTCGTGGCGTTGCCGGAACGTCTCCGACGGCGGTCATCACGCGCCGCAGCCGGTGCAGCCAATCGCTGCTCTGCGGCCGCTTGCCGGCGTGGGCGGCAACCCGTTCCGCGCCTTCCGGCACAGCCTGATGTGGGACGCCTTCGCCGCCGCGAACGGCCTCGACGAGGCCCAGCGCGACGGCATCCTTGCCGATCTCGACAGCCGTGTTGCCACTGCTGCCGGAACTGGTTTCGTGACGACTCCGCTGTTTCGTGCGGACGCACTGAGCGACGAGCTCGGCTTCGGCACCGATGGCGGGGTGTGGGTGAAAGACGAAACTGGCAATGTCGGCGGCAGCCACAAGGCGCGCCACCTGTTCGGCATCCTTGCCCATCTCGTCACCGCCGAAGCGGCCGGGGCAACCCCGTGGGACAGCACCTCGCAGCGTCCGCCGCTAGCGATCTCCTCCTGCGGCAACGCCGCAATTGCTGCCGCCACTTTGGCCAAGGCGGTCGCATGGCCGCTGCGCGTCTTCGTGCCGACCAGTGCCAGCCCGGCAGTTCTCGCTGCTCTTGGCCGCCTCGACGCGATCGTGGTCGAGTGTGCCAGACGCGCCGCCGATGCTCCCGGAGACCCGTGCGTGCACCGATTCCGCGAAGCGGTAGCAGCCGGTGCGGTGCCGTTCGGGGTGCAGGGCACAGAGAACGCGTGGTGTCTCGACGGCGGGCGGACCCTCGGATGGGAGCTGGCCACACAGTTCGAGGATCTCGGCGGGCCGCCCCTGGACCGGTTGTTCGTCCAGGTCGGTGGGGGAGCGTTCGCCGCATGCGCGGTTGCAGGGTTCCGGATGAGCGGCCTGCTGCCCCGACTTCACGCCGTGCAAACCGAGAGTTGCGCACCGCTCGATCGAGCGTGGAGCCGGGCGGCCGAGCTCGACGGGCCTCGGCGCGCCGCCGCACACTGGGACGAGTGCATGTGGCCCTGGGAGGACGTACGCGCCTCCGCCGCTGACGGCATACTCGATGACGAGACCTACGACTGGTTGCCAGTGCTCGTCGGAATGGCCGACGGCGGTGGTTCGCCGGTGGTCGTCAGCGAGAACGACGTGCTGGCAGCCAACGAGCTCGCCGTACGCGCGACCGGTGTAGACGTTTCACACACCGGCACGGCAGGCCTGGCCGGGTTGTTGGCAATTCGCGACGAGGTGATGCCCGACGAGCGGGTGGCAGTGGTCTTCAGCGGCGTCCGGCGCTAAACGCCCGGTTCTGACCCCTCTGGGATGCAGCGGCTCGGCAAGGCGACGGTCGGTTGTTCGCCGCGGTCCCGATAGGCGCCGTCGTGGCGGCGATAACCTGCCGGCATGTCCGACCTCATCTCGCCCCAGGCCCTCGACGCCGGGATCGATCCGCGCAGCGATGTCTTCAACCGGCTGCTGAAAAACCGGGTGGTGCTGCTGGGCACCGACGTCAACGACGAGATCGCCAACCAGATCTGCGCCCAGTTGCTTTACCTCGAGGGCGAAGACGGCAAGTCCGACATCTGGTTGTACATCAACAGCCCAGGTGGTTCGGTCACCGCTGGGATGGCGATCTACGACACGATGCAGTTCGTCAGCTGTGAAGTGGCCACGGTGTGCATGGGCATGGCCGCCTCGATGGGCCAGTTCCTGCTCACCGCCGGAGCTTCTGGGAAGCGCTACACGCTGCCGAACGCGCGGATAATGATGCACCAGCCACTTGCCGGTCTACGTGGTCAGGCCACCGACATCGCCATCCAGGCTGAGCAGTTGGCGTTCACCAAGCGCCGGATGGCCGAGCTCACCGCGCAGCACTCCGGACAGACGCTCGAGCAGATCCAGAAGGATTCCGAACGCGATCGCTGGTTCACCGCCCCGGAAGCTCAGGCCTACGGTCTGGTCGACCGGGTGATCGTCAAGCGTGGTCAGATCGACTGACGGCCCGACCGGATCGTCGCGGTCAAGGCTTGCCGTGCGTCGATGACGTCGGCGCGGTGGACGCTGGTGTAGGCGGCGCAGCGGTCCCGATGGTGGCGCCGCACAACCTGCTGGTGTAATCGGCAACGGTGGTCGCTGCGGGCTGCGAACTGCGGATGGTGTCGGCCGCTTTCTGCATCGATACCGGATCTCCCGGCACGACAGTCGACGCCGTCTGGTAGGCGAGCACCAGGATGTCCCATTCTTTCTCGACGGCGAGCGGCGCCGAACTGGCGACTGCCTGATACATCTTCACCGTGCGATCGATGTCGACCGCAGTCGCGATGCTCGGCGAGTTGAGCTCGGCGAGGTTCCTGTGCACCGCGTCGCAATAGGCGACGTCGGTACGTGCCGAGCTGTCGCTGGACCCGCATGCGGTCAATCCTCCGGCCGCCAGCAAGGCAGTCAGAGCCGCTGCCGAAAGCCAGATGGACTGCGTTCGCCTCACCGGCGAAGTCTGGCAGCACGTCGCCGGCTTCCGGTGTCGCCACCCGTCGCAGATTGCACACAACTTACGAGGCGCAACTTCCGCGCACCCTGTCGTTATGCTGCGTCCACCGTTGTCGGGCCGGTTTTCGCCCCTCCAACACATCGTCGGCGCCATGCGCCGTGACCGTTGGAGGGTTTCATGGTTGCCACCATCCGTTCCGCCACCCTGCTGGGTGTGCAGGGCCATCCGGTACACGTGGAGGTGCACGTCGGCGTGGGTCTGCCAGGCTTCCAGATAGTCGGTTTACCCGACGAGGCCTGCCGAGAATCACGCGACCGGGTCCGTGCCGCGGTGATGTCCAGCGGGCTTGGTTGGCCGTCGAAACGGATCACCGTGAACCTCGCCCCATCGACCCAACGCAAAGGTGGGTCCGGCCTCGACCTGGCCATCGCGATCGGTTGCCTTGTGGCCGATGGCCAACTCCCGACCGAGGCTGTCGATGGCCTCGGATTCATCGGCGAACTAGGTCTCGACGGTTCGTTGCGACCGGTGCCCGGGGTGGCGCCGATGGCCGCGTCGATGCCCGGCCTCCGGCCTGTGGTCGCGCCGGCGTCCTACCGCGAGGCACAGGCGGTGGCCGATTGCGAGGTGCGTGTTGCCGACAGCCTGGCCGAAGTAGTGGCGGCGCTGCGCGTCGAAGCCCCTTGGCCCACGCCACCCGTTGGGGAGGTGGTCGACGATCTACCGCCTACCACCGACCTGGCCGACGTCCGCGGCCAGCCAGGTGCGCGGTTGGCTTTGGAGATCGCGGCTGCCGGGTGCCACCACTTGCTGTTCGTCGGACCGCCAGGCTCCGGCAAGACAATGCTCGCCCAACGGCTCACCGGCCTACTGCCGATGCTCACCCCGGTGATCGCCCTGGAGGCGAC
>JBDSMK010000040.1:0-3721 GCA_039915905.1 Ilumatobacteraceae bacterium | reverse complement strand
AGTTCGAGACGAGCGACCAGGTAATGAAATGTTTCGGCGATCTCCGGTGGAATCGCCGCGAGCAGCGGCGAAGAAACCAGATCGTCGCTGCCGATCAACTGGCCGCCCGACGGTCTGGTGGAGGTCAGCGAATCTTCGCGTTCGGGAGCCTTCATGAACCTTTGACCTCCGCCGATAATTCTGGAACGATCCGATGGCCGGATCGCCGGGCAGTGTGCAGCTTGGGTACCGTCCCAATCAGGTGCAGGTCGCCAGGCACACCGTCCAGGTCAGCCGATGTGCGCACCGTGCGGTCGAGTACCGCCACTACCAGCAGCGCGCCACCTGCCACCAGCAACCCGATTATCAGGAAGATTCCGACCAGGAGTACCCGCTTTTTCATGATCGGCTGGGGGCTGCTTGGCAGCTTCGGCTGATCGATGACCTGGAGCCGCTGGGTTATGTCGACTTGCGACTGCTTGACTGCGAGGTTGGCGGTGTCGAGCTTGGACTGGGTATCGACCACCTGCTTCTGGGCGGTGTCAAGCGCGGAGCTCAATCGTTGGATGGTCAGCGCCTGGTCGTCGGGCCGACCGCCGATTGCTGGACTGGGGTGCTGGGCAATGTAGTCGTCGAGTTTCTTCTGCGCCGCCGCGGCAGCGGTCTGGTAAGTGGTCAGGTTGCCTTGGATGAATGTCGCCGCAGCGGTGTACTGCGAGGTCTCGACGTCAAGTACGTATGCGACATAGGTCGTGATCAGGCTGCTGGCCAGCTTCTCGGAAAGGTCGGGGTAATCGGTGGTCGCCGAAATACGCAGTACGTTGTCACCACTGGAGGAGGCACTCAGGTAGGAGCGCATCTGGTTCAGTGTCAGCCCTCCAGACGCGATAATCGTCTTTAGTCCCGCGCCATCAGCTACGGATTCGGCGAATGCTTGCGAGCCGAGACGCTGGTTGATGTCGCGGGCCGTTTTCGATGACGGTGTCTCGTACCCGAAGCTCGGGCTGTTGATCGAGTTGATCTGCGAGATCGCAGTGGTGGAGGCGACGTTGATCGTGCCGACAGACTCGTATTTCTTGGGGAGGTCCTTGGCCCGATACACACCGAGGCCGAGCAGCAACAAGGCCGGCACGATGAACAGTGGCCAACGCCGGAACAGGTTCTCGCCGAGACGCACCCGCAGTTGCCGGCCAGACTGATTTGCGGGCGACTGCCCGGTAATCGTCAAACCCTCCGCAACATTCACGGGTGCGATACTAGTTGTATAACCGCACCGGGCTGTCGGCAGCCTACCATCATTGTCCACGATGATCCATTAGACCTAGTCGGCGGCGTTCGAGGGGGCTTCGGCGCGATCTAGAGCCAGCCGATCGCCCAACATGGGCGAGCAACCTTGTGCTCTGAATGCGGATTGCGCACGTCGTGCACGCCGCGACAGGTCTACGAGCTGAGCGGTTCCCTGTCTCGAGAGTCTCTCGATCCCACTGAGATCGACAACGACGGGTTGGCCGTCGGACAATCGCTGAGCATCGGAGGCCCATCGGTCGAGCGTGGCACCGCGGCGGGTTCGCCACGCGCGAACAACCTCGGTCGTTAGACGGGGGAAGAATACCACCGCGTCGTGGGCATAGCGGCGCCCGAGACGCAGAGGTTCCTGCGCTGCGCGGAATGCCCACTCCATCCCGAAGCGTTGTGCCCACTTCGGTGCGCGGCGCTTGTGTCCGACGAGCATGTCGAGTGAGCCGCCGATCCCGATCATCACAGGTATGCCGAGGCGATCGCGGTTCGCTTCGATGAACCGCTCCTGCTTGGGGTTACCTAGAGCGACGCACAAGATGTCGGCGTGTTTGGCCGCGATGCGCGCCAGCACTTCGTCGTCGACATGCTCCACATCGGTCAGCAACGGACCACCCCATGCGGTGAGCGCTGCGCCGGGGTGGCGTTCACGGAGCACTTCGCAGGCATGTTCTGCTACCCCATCGGTAGCGCCGAACAAGTGAATCCGCCACCCTCTGCCGGCAGCCTGAGCGGCTAGCTCCGGTACCAGGTCGGCACCCGCGACCCGTTCGCGCAGCGGAGTGCCGCAAAACTGCGCAGCCCACAGCAGCGGCATCCCGTCGGCCAGGTTGAGGTCGCTGTGTCGCAATATCCGGTGGAGCTTTGCGTCGGCCAAGGCGTTGACGAGGAAATCGACGTTCACCGTGGCGACCTGATGGGTGCGTCCAGTCGAGCGTCCGATGCGCACCAGTTCGGCGATCGTCTCGATGGCCTCCGGCATCGTGACATCGTCGATCGGAACCCCGAACAACAGCGCCGCCGGCCGAGCAGGGATGATGGTCGAACCCTCTTCGTTCATCCGGCCACCTGCTCGGGTCGCGTCGTGGCACTCGACTCGAGCCCAGCTGTGTCACCACTGGTGCCGGTGGTGTTGCGGATCGTGCGAGTCCAGCTCACCCGCCGCGGAGAGTGCAGTACCCGCAGCCACAGGCGCACCTTCCACAGCAACATCCGTGGCGCACCGCGCAATGCCCGGTAAACCGCTGGTGGCGCCTCGACGAAGCGCAGGCCGGCCAGCACGTGAGCGACCAGCACGGCGCACCCCCCTGTGTCTACGGCCAGGCGTAGTGCGCTCCGGCGGTCGCGCCGGTAGAGCCACGTCACGACCGAGGCAGCGGTGGTAAGCCCCTGTAATGCGACTGTCACCGAAAGCGGCGGTACCAGGTGGTCGAAGATCGCGTCGAGCCTGGCCCGGCACAGGGTGTGACCAGTGACGGTGCGCCCGGCGGCATCGCTGTGGGTCGCATCGCGGGCAAGTGCCGGCACGTAGCGTCGGGCCATCTGCAATCGGCCGAGTTCCCACCGCTCGTTCTGCGTCGTGGCAGCGTTCAACGTGTCGGGCATCTCGGCCTCCAGCCGCGCCGTCGGGACATATGCAACGAGGTGGCCGTCATGCAGCAACTCCATCTGGAACTCGATGTCCTCAGTGAGGTGCCCTGACCACCGGCGACCGTCCAAGATGGCTGCGCTGAAGGCCATGCCGTTGCCGTACAACCCGCACGATCCGCCCAGCGCAGTACGCCCCAGCGGTCGCAGGTGGTGCCGGCAGGCAAGTGCCGCGTAGCGCAGCCCGGCGGCCGTCGAGGCGCCTGGGTCACGGACCCCGTAGAACCCCTGGGCGGCAGCCGCGCCTTCGATGAAGGCCGTTTCGATCGCGCTGAGGAACTGCGGGTCGAGGCTGGTGTCAGCGTCGACTACCACAAACACCTCGTAGCCGTGAGTAGCCAGACGGTCGTGCAACCAGTTGAGCGCTGGACCCTTGCCTGGACTAAGCGGGTCCGTTCGCTCGTGGACCGTTGCGCCGGCGCGGCGTGCCTTGGCGGCGGTGTCGTCGGAGCAGTTGTCGGCCACGACGTGCACATCGAACAGGTCGGACGGGTAGTCGAGTGCCGCGAAGCTGCGCAACGCTTGCTCGATCACAGCGGCCTCGTCGTGGGCCGGGACCATGATTGCAAACCGTGTGCTGTGGCCGACCAGGGCTGCGTAACCGATCAGTGTGTCATCGGGCTTACCCGTGAGAGCGGCCGCACTGATCACACCGAGATAGCCAACAATGGTTGTGGTTACGCCCCGCGCTGCACCACCGACGAGCTTGAGACCAAGGTGCCAGCGGATCACACGGGGAAAGTTATCCCCGGTTTCGAGCGCTGGATATCGACGGCAGATCGGCATTGATCATGAGATT
>JBDSMK010000345.1:0-8527 GCA_039915905.1 Ilumatobacteraceae bacterium | reverse complement strand
ACCACCGTTGCGGGCCTTCATCCGCCGGGCCTTGGCGCGGATCTCCATTACGGTGACCCGCGGGTTGTCGTCGAGGTACAACGGCACCTCCAACCGGTTGATGGCCCGCCCGATCTTGGTCCAGTCCGTCTCCGCCAACCGGCCGCTGCGCAACTTCTGCGTGTCGACCTCGGCCTCGCGGGCGAGGATGCTGGAAGTCAGCTCGGCGTGACCCATCTCCAGAGAGAACACCAGCACCGGCTTGTTGGTGTGCTGCGCGACGTGGGTGGCAATGCCCAGCCCGAGCGACGTCTTACCCATGGCTGGACGGGCACCGATGATGTTCAGGGTGCTCGGCTGCAAGCCGGAGAGCAACTCATCGAGGTCGGTGAAGCCGGTCGGCGTGCCAGTGATCGTGTCGCAGCGCTCGTAGTTCTCCTGCAGCCGGTCCATGGCCATCGGCAACAGCTCGATCAGTGGCCGGGTGGAGTCGATGACCCTGTCTTCGGCAACCTCGAACACCTTCGATTCGGCCTCGTCGAGCGCCTTGGTGACATCGTCGGGTTCCAGGTAGCCGATCTCGGCGATCTCGCTGGCGACGGCGATCAACCGCCGCAGCACCGCTGTGTCCTGCACAATCTTGGCGTAGCGCGAGGCGTTGGAGATGGCGGGGGTGGCGTTCTGTAGTTCGAGCAGCAGCTGTGCGCCGCCGATTTCCTCGAGCAGTCCATTGCGTCGCAGATCGTCGGCCACCGTGACGGCATCGACAGGCTGACCATTGGCCATCAACCCACGGATCGCCGAGTAGACGTGTTGGTGGGCAGGCTTGTAGAAGTGCTCGACCTGCACTCCGAGCTCCGCGACCTGGTTGACCACGTCGCGCGACAGCAGCAGCGCGCCGAGCAGGCTCTCCTCGGCACTGAGGTTGTGCGGCGGCACACGGTTGTCGAGGCGACGCGCGACGCGGTCACGCCCACCATCGCGTTTGTGCTCAGCCATCGTTCACCCACCTTTGTGCACTAAGGCTGTGGAGCGCTAGTGCCTAAACCTGTGATCTTGCTGTGGACCGGCTGTGGGCCGGTTGGGGACAACCCGACATTTGGCCCCCGACCGTCAGGTCAAAGGCAAGAAGGCGGGAAAAGGCTCAGCCCCGAGCGCTGACGCCCGGGGCTGAGACCAAAATCGTGTTGCCTGGGCGTTTGTGCCCTGCTGGCGGCGTCGGACGAACTACTTCTTGACGACGTCCAGCACGATCGGGAACTCGACGGCGCTATGCAGCTTTGCGGAGATGGAGTGCTCGCCGAGGGACTTGATCTGATCCATGTGGATCTGACGCTTTTCGAGCACGATGTGCGTCTGCGCCTCGATTGCCTCGACCACGTCGGCCGTGGTGACCGAGCCGTAGAGCTTGCCCTCCGGGCCGGCCTTGGCGGTGATCCTGATGACCTTGGCGACCAGTGCGGTTGCGATGGTCTGGGCACTCTCTCGGTCGTGCGCATCGCGCAGGTCACGGGCACGGCGCATTGCGCCAGCTTGCGACACTGCACCGCTGGTGGCGGTGAACGCGTAGCCCTTGGGGAGCAGGTAGTTGCGGGCGTGGCCCTCGGCGACCTCGACGATGTCGCCGCGCTTGCCGAGACCCTTGAGATCGTTACGCAAGATGACTTTCATGTTCAGCCCTCCGCCGTCTCGGACTAGACACCGCTGACGCCCTCGGGCGCGTCGGTGTCAGTGACCGCAGCGGTGGCCGGCGTAGCTGAATCGCGGTCGCGACGACCCTCGCCGCCCTCACGGCGACCGTCGCGGCTCTCGCCGTCGCGGCCTTCGCGGGGTGGACGCCCGGTGCGTGCCTGAGCGACACGCTTGGTGTACGGCAACAAAGCCATCTCCCGGGCGTTCTTAACCGCGTTGGCAACCTCACGCTGCTGCTGCACCGTGTTGCCGGTAACCCGGCGGTTGCGGATCTTCGACCGATCGCTGACGAACCGGTTCAACAGGTTGACGTCTTTGTAGTCGATGAACTCCACCTTGTCGGTGACGAGCACGCTGGTCTTCTTCTTGAACTTCTTCGGGTTGAGCTCCTTTGGGGCTCGCGCCTTGTTCTTCTTACTGGTCATCTTGGTGTCTTTCGTGAAACTCGAACGGGGTCAGAACGGCTCTTCGTCGCCATACACCGGATCTGGTGCGCGACCGGCGCCGGCGGGTGCACCGCCACCGCCTTGATTGGTACCGGAGTTGGCGCTGCTGTCGCGCGAGATGCGCTCGACTTCGGCCCTGGCCCAACGCAGCGACGGGCCGATCTCGTCGGCGATGATCTCGAACACGTTACGCTTCTCGCCCTCCGATGTCTGGTAGTCGCGCTGCTCGAGGCGGCCGGTGACGATCACCCGGGTGCCCTTGTGCAACGACGCCGAGGTGTTCTCCCCAAGCGTGTCCCAGGCGACGACGTTGAAGAACGAGACCTTCTCCTGCCATTCGCCATTGACTTGGTATCGGTGGTTGACTGCCAGCCCGAAGCTGGCCACGCCCTTACCGCCGCCTGTGAACCGCAACTCCGGTTCGCGGGTGATGTTGCCTACCAGGGTGACTGTGTTGTCGGCCATGGTGTTCCCTCCTGCTTACGCAGCGTCAGGCTGCGACGCCCGTGAGGCCGCGGCGTGCCGCTTCGTCATCGGGCAGACGGATGAGCTTGTGTCGGACTATGTCGTCCGCGATACGGAACGAACGCTCAAGTTCGTCGAGGGCGCCGCCGGGGGCAACAAGGTTGTAGACGGCGTAGTAGCCGTACTGCTTCTTGTTGATCGGGTAGGCGTACTGGCGGCGGCCCCACCAATCGGGCTTGCCGTGGATCGAGCCGCCTGCGGCTGTGATGGAGTCGCTGATCGACTTCACCCAGTTCTGCGCAGCGGTCTCCTCGACATCGCCGTCGATAATGACCATGAGTTCATAGGCACGCGTCATACGTGTGCAACCTCCCTTCGGACCCGGCGCTGGCCGGGGCCCCGGTGTGGGGCAGGGTGAATGTGACCGGGGAAGTGTAGCGGCGCACATGCGGAGACATGCGTGGAACTATGCCATTGGGGTGTTGCACAGATACTTGTGCCATTACTGGGGCCCGGCCTGGACCAGGTACTTTGGCATCCGTGGACCTGCACACGTGGATGCTCAACGACCTGGCCGGAGTGCGCGCCAAGCTCACCGATGGCGTGCTCGGCCGAGTGCCGGCCGATCGCTGGCACGAGCAATCCGACGGCGGGGGCTCGTCGATCACCCACCTCGTGCTGCACCTCACCAGGCACCAGGACCTCGCGGTGAACTCAGCGGTACGCGACCAGTCGCCGCTGTTCGTCGCACACCGCAGCGCTCTCGGCCTGGCGAACATGCCGATGTGGGCCGGGCTCGGCGAACGCGAAGACACCGACGTGACCACCAAGGTGTCCCCTGAGGCGCTCGGAACGTACCTCGACGAGGTGTTCGACTCCACAGCGGTGTGGCTCGATGCGCTCGGATCGATGGTCCTCGACACCGTTGTCGACACCAGCCGCCGACTGCGTGACCGCGCCGCATTGCCACCCGCGCAACTCGACTGGCTGCACCGGATGTGGGCCGACAAGCCGGTGTGGTGGTTCCTCCAGTGGCCGGTCATCGGCCATGGGCACACCCACGTTGGCGAGGCCACGGGAGTGCGCAACCGGCTCGGCTTCAGCCCGTTTTAGCCGGCGGTCCGGCGTGCTCTAGCCGGAGGCACTGGCCCGCTGCTGCTTGCCACCCACCGGAATGACCCGCAACAAATGGTGCCAGCGGCACGCCACGCACGCCTCGACCACGTACGCGGTGAGCTCGTCGGTCCGGCTGTCCAGCTTGGCCAGGTCTGCTGCAGTCGACACGCAGCGCCCATGGGCAGGCAACCGCGAGCCGAACACGTAGGTCACGAGGTACAACTCTTCTGCGTCACAGATCGGACACGACTTCGATGCCCGCGCCCCGACGTTGCGCGCCGCACGGATCAGCTCAGGATGGGCGTCGCAGATCTGATCCTGGCTCAACCGGCCGCGGCGGTACTCGTTGATCAGGTGCCGACGCGAAAGCCGATGATCCACCACCGCGCGGCCGCCGCGCAACGAGTCGACACCGAACACCATGGAAGTCAACGATACCGACCGTGCAGGGGCAGGCAAGCAAACACCGCCGGCGCAACACTGCCGGCGCAAGCGCTGGCCGCCCAATCATGGCTGGGCGATCCCCCACGACCGACCGGTAACACGGCACACTTGAGCAGATGAGCATCTGGTATGGCGACAACGTGCCCGACGAAGACGAACTGCGGCTGTGTGGCGACCTTGCCGGCAAGCGGGTGATCGAACTCGGTATCGCGCCGCGGCCCAACGCGATCGCGATCGCTTCAGCAGGGGCCAAGACAATCGTCGCCGACCCCTCGGCCGACAACATCGCAGCGCTGCGCACTGCGGCCGAGGAAGCCGAGGTGCGTATCGAGTATCACCACTGCGACCTCGCCGACCTCGGCTTCGCCACTAGCGGATCGGTCGACGTCGTCATCGCCGCGCACACACTCGGTGGGGTGGACGACCTGCCGCGAATGCTGCGCCAGGTGCACCGGGTGCTCAAGCCCGGAGCGCCGTTCGTAGCCGCGATCACCCACCCGGTAGCGGAGATGTTCGACGGCGAAGAACCATCCGTTCGTCGCCCGTACGGTTCGCAAGGCCTGACATTCAGCGGGCTGTTCACCGTGTTCGACCGCAGCAACTTTCGCTTCGACGTGCTCCACGAGCTCGCCGATCGCCACCACCGCGACGCCGGCTGGCCGGCCGTGCTCGTGTTGCGGGCCCGCAAGCAAGGCGTCTGACGCCCCTAGACCAGCCCGTATTCGGTCTGGATCAGCTCGGCGGGCCGCGGCCGTCCGAAGAGGTAGCCCTGTGCGCAATCGCATCCCATCTCGCGCAACCGGCTGAGCTGCAGCGGGGTCTCCACCCCCTCGGCCACACCGACAGTCCCAACGAGTGGCCGAGCTTGACAACCGCCTCGACGATGGTGGTGTCCTCGGCGTCGATACCCAGCCCGCTGACGAACGACCGATCGACCTTGATCGACTCCACCGGGAAGCGCTTGAGGTAAGTCAGCGACGAGTACCCGGTGCCGAAGTCGTCGACCGCCAGATGTAGGCCGAGACTGCGCAGCTCGCGCAGTGCCACGGTGGCGGCTTTGACGTCGCTCATCAACGCCGACTCGGTGATCTCCAGCCACAGCGAGCCGGCCGGTACCCCTCCGAACGCGAGGGCATCGGCCACTTGCTCGACGAACGTGGAGCTCATCAGCTGGCGCACGCTGACGTTGACCGATATCGACAAGTCGGCGACCCGATCGACCTTCTCGCGCCACCACCCGAGCTGGGAGATCGAGGCACGCAGAACCGTCGCTCCGACGTCGCCGAGCAGACCGGTCTCCTCGGCCATCGGCAGGAACTGATCGGGGCCGAGCAGCCCTCGGTCTGGGTGCCGCCACCTGGCCAGCACCTCGAAGCCGACCAACTGCCCGTCGTCGAGACGCACGATCGGTTGATAGTACGGCAGGATCTCGTCGCGTTCCAGGCCGCGGCGCAGCTCTGTGGTGGTCCGCAATGCAAGCACAGTGGCGTCGTGGGTCCCAGGCGCGAAGACCTCAACGCGATCGCGGCCACGAGCCTTGGCGCGATACATCGCCGCGTCGGCGTCGCGCAACAGTTCGGTGGTCGAGACGCCGGGTCGATTGGCCGTGGTGATCCCGATGCTGGCGGTGACGTACAGCTCGACGCCGTCGACCATCAACGGCTTGGCCACCTCGACACGAATCCGCTCGGCCACCTCCCCTGGGCTCATCGCAGATCCGTCGCCGGCGAGCATCACCAGGAACTCGTCACCACCGAAGCGGCTGAGCATGTCCCGATCGCGCACGATCGCGCGCAGCCGTTCGCTCATCCCCTGCAACAACTGGTCGCCGACGGTGTGGCCGAGGCTGTCGTTGATCACCTTGAAGTTGTCGAGATCGATGAACAACACGGCAACAGAACCTGGTGGGCCGGCCTCGAGGCGGCTGCCGAGGTTGGCCAGGAAGTGGAACCGGTTCGGCAGTCCGGTGAGCGCGTCGTGCGTCGCCGCCCACTCGAGGCGCTCCTTGCCGTGGCGTTGCTCGGTTACATCCTCGATGTGGGCGATCGCCAGTCCGGCACCGGCGCCGTCGGTGGTAAGTGATAGCCACGTACGAGCCCACACGACGCCGCCGTCGGCGCGCAGGTAACGCTTGTCCATCCGGAAGTTGTCGCCGGATCCGTCCTGACTACGTACGATGGTCGGTTCGAGCAACCAGTCGTCGGGATGGGTGATCTCCTTGACTGAACGCCCGACGAGATCGGCCGGCTCGTAACCGAGCATCGTGGCGAATGCCTTGTTGACATCCAGCAAGGTGACGGTGTCCAGCGTGGAGATCGCCATGCCGGTCGGCGCCCCATGGAATGCCAATCGGAAGCGTTCCCTGGCCCGCCCGAGGCTCTCCGCCTGACGAATCCGGCCGGTGACATCACGCAGCACCATCACCACCCGGTCCGGGTTGTGAAGTGGCAGGTCCACGGCGGCTTCCAACAGCACCTCGCGCCCATCGGGCAACGTGGTCGGGAACACAGGCTCGACGTCGATCTCACCGCGCTGCACCTGCTCCCACATCGTCGCCATCGACGGCCAAAGCTTGCGCGGCAGCACCTCGAAGGCGAACGACCCGATCAGTTCGTTGCGGGTCAGCACAGTGAGACGCAGCGCGAGGTCGTTGACCTCCAGCACCCTGCCCTCACGGTCGAGGATCAGAACGGCGTCAGGCAGCGCATCAAGCAGTTCACGGACGCCGTCGCTGTTCACGCCGTCGCTGTTCGCCCCGTCGCCGGGAACGGAGATCGACGTGCTGTTCGGTGCGGCCGTTGGTGACCCCGTCACCGATGCGTGGGGCGCGCCTCGGTGAGCGGCACGATCGAGCAGCCGGTTCCACCGCAGGTCCACTTCGCGCACAGTATCAGCGCTGTGAGTGGTTATCCCACCACGACATCAACCTGGCGCGAATCTCCCCGTCGTCGAGCACGCCCTCGTCGAGACGGATCTCAAGGAGGTGTGCCAGCGCATCGCCGACCACCCGACCGGGCGGCACGCCGAGTAGTTCCATCACCGCTGATCCATCGAGCTGGGGGCGCAGCGCGGCCAACTCCTCGCGCTCGGCAAGGTCGGCGATGCGCTCTTCCAGCTCGTCCATCCGCCGCGACAACTGCGCCGCCTTGCGCTCGTTGCGGGTGGTGCAATCGCACCGGGTGAGCACGTTCAGTTCGGCCAGCAACGGACCCGCGTCGCGCACGTAGCGACGCACCGCCGAATCCGTCCAGCCCATCTGGTAAGTGTGGAACCGCAGGTGCAAGGCAACCAGTTCGGTGACCGCAGCGACGTCATCTTTGGAGTAGCGCAACTCCTCCATGCGCTTGCGGGTCATCCGCGCCCCGACCGCGTCATGATGGTGGAACGTGACTCCCTTGTCGCGCTGGTAACCGCGGGTTCGCGGCTTGCCGACATCGTGGAACAACGCTGCGAGTCGCGTGATGCGGAAATCGAAGGCCGCCGGATCAGCCGGCCGTCGCACGTTCTCCACCACGGCCATCGTGTGTGTCAGGACATCTTTGTGACGATGGATCGGATCCTGCTCCAAGCGCATCGCCGGCAGCTCCGGAAGGAATTCGTCGGCAAGCCCCGTGTCCAACGCGAACCACAAACCGGCACTTGGCAGCTCGGTGCAGATCAACTTGTCGAGCTCGTCACGGATTCGTTCCGCCGAAACGATCTCCAGGCGCCCGTGCATAGATCGAACCGCCTCCACCAGTTCCGGAACCGGCTGCATCCCGAGCCGGGCAATGAATCGCGCCGCGCGCAGCATCCGCAATGGATCGTCGCTAAAGCTGACTTCCGCGGTCAGCGGCGTGCGCAATGTTCGGGTGACCAGATCGGCAGCCCCGCCAAAGGGGTCGACCATCGTCGGCGTCATGCTGGTGAGTTCAAGCGCGAGGGCGTTGATGGTGAAGTCGCGTCGCGAAAGATCGGCTTCGATCTCCTCGGAAAAGACCACCTCCGGTTTGCGTGAATCTGCGTGATATGCCTCGCCGCGATGGGTGGTGATCTCGTATACCCGCTCCCCCGCCGAGGTGCGCTTCATCGCCCCAATGGTCCCGAACCGCTCGCCCTGCGTCCAGATCGAGTCGGCCCAACCAGCGAGGCAGGCCTTGATCTGCGCCGGATGCGCGTCTGTGGTGGCGTCGAAGTCGAACGCTGCCGAGCGATCCGTGTCACCTAGGAGCAGGTCGCGCACGGTCCCGCCGACGAGGTAGAGGCGATGGCCGGCGGTGGCGAACCGCTCGGTGAGCGGACCCATCTCGGCCAGAACTGGTTGAAACCTCGCCGGAATCAAGTGCTGCTGCCCTGCGTCCAGAACTCGGCGATGCGTTCCACCGTGGTCGCCCCAGGTCCACCGG
>JBDSMK010000334.1:0-5060 GCA_039915905.1 Ilumatobacteraceae bacterium | reverse complement strand
TGCGGACCCTGTCGGCAAAGGCAAACGAACCCCAGATCAGAAGTGCGGGGATGACGGTGTAGAACGCCACCTGTATCGCGCCGGGTATCCCGCCGAACACTTCTCGCGAAACCTTCTTGGTGGCATGCCATTTGGTGAACTGAGGCAGCACGCCCGACAACAACGTGAACACACCGATGAACACGCCGATCGCGATCACCAGTTGGTGTGGTTTGAGACGCTTAGGGGCGCCCTGCTCGGGAGGCGCGGAGGCAGGCGGATGTGTGCTCATGACACGCCGAACGCTAGTGGAACCTTCGTCACTAGGCCGTATGCATCACGCTCGATTCAGCCGAAGTACTTGCTGTCCAGTTCGCGGATCCGGCCGGCGAGGCTGGCCAGCAACTTGTGCGACAGCGCCGGAACCTCGTCGAGCACGGCCGTGAAATGACGTTGGCTGAGCAACAGCAGGCTGCAGTCCGTCTCGCAGATGACAGTGGCGGTGCGCGGGCCGTGGTCCAGCAACGACAACTCGCCGACCACGGTGCCGGGCCCGAGGCTGGCCACCTTCTTGCCGTTGCGCTTGACCGCCACCGTGCCGGAGAGCACCACGAACGCCTCGCGGCCGGTCTGACCCTGATCGACGATCAGAGATCCGGCCGACATGGTGACCTCTTCGCCCGCCTTGGCGACTTTCTCCAACTCGCGCTGCGAGCATCCTCGGAACAACGGCACGTTCTTGAGATGCTCGAGGTACTGCTTCCGGCTGGCCATTCGACCAGCATAGGCTGGCCGCGAGCCCACGGGTTGAGCAAGGACCGGGTGGAGCATCACCGAGTGGAGAGGCGGGAACCAGCGCGTGAACGAGGACGTGAAGCAGGTACCGCTCGACGCCAGGGTGTTCGTTGCCGGACACCGTGGTCTGGTGGGCTCCGCAATTGTGCGGCGGCTTCGCTCCAGCGGGTACACCAACATCCTCGCCGCGCCGCGCCGCGAACTCGATCTGCGCGATCAAGCGGCGGTCAACGACTGGTTCGGCGACCAGCGACCCGAGTACGTCTACCTCGTGGCCGGCACAGTCGGCGGCATTCTGGCCAACAGCACCCGTCCGGCTGAGTTCATCTACGACAACCTGATGATCCATGCGACCGTGGTTGAGGCCGCCCGACGGCATGCGGTGGCCAAGCTGCTGTACCTCGGCTCGAGTTGCATCTACCCCCGTGAGGCACCGCAGCCGATGACCGAGGAGGCGCTGCTCACCGGACCACTGGAACCGACCAACGAGGCTTATGCGATTGCCAAGATCGCCGGCATCAAGCTGTGTCAGGCCTATCGCGTTCAGTACGGCTGCAACTTCATCTCGGCGATGCCGACGAACCTCTATGGGCCGGGTGACAATTTCGACCCCACCTCCAGCCATGTGCTTCCCGCCCTGATCCGCCAGTTCCACGAGGCCAAGGTGGCAGGCCGTGACGAGGTGGGCATCTGGGGCACCGGGGTGGCGATGCGCGAATTCCTACACGTCGACGACCTTGCCGATGCTTGCGTCTTCCTGATGGACCACTATGAGGATGCTGGCCACATCAACGTCGGCACCGGCGTCGACCTGTCGATCCGCGATCTCGCCGAATTGATCGGATCAATCGTCTACCCGGGTGCGAAGTTGCGCTTCGATCCGTCCAAGCCTGACGGCACACCACGCAAGTTGCTCGACGTCAGCAGGCTGACGGCACTCGGATGGCACTACAGCATTGACCTCATCGATGGAGTTCGCACCACCTATGACTGGTTCCTGGCCAATGGTGAGGGCCGTGTCCAATCCGCTGGCTGAACGGGGC
This sequence comes from Ilumatobacteraceae bacterium, assembly GCA_039915905.1. Taxonomy (GTDB): domain Bacteria; phylum Actinomycetota; class Acidimicrobiia; order Acidimicrobiales; family Ilumatobacteraceae; genus JAODBQ01. Next base: position 3,243 of record JBDSMK010000334.1, on the reverse strand, counting down.
CTATCCCGGCGCCGATTACTAGGGCTCGCTGCGGCTGCGCCGATCCTGAGCCGTCTCCATTTGCTGTCTGACGCCGACCCGCTGACGTGGCATGACCGGTGGGCACTGTCGCTGGCGGCACCTGCGATACCCGAAGCGCTGGCCAACGGTGCCTCGGTACTGTCCACCGTCGCCCCGTATCGCCTAGTCGACACCCGCACCGAACCTTCGGCGCCATTTGGCTTCCAACGTCTCGATGCGAACACGATCCGCGTGCGAGTAGCAGGTGATCCGTTGCCGTCCGGCGCCGTTGCCGCGGTGCTCAACGTGACTATGACCAATCCAAGTGGCCCCGGCTTCGTCAGCGTCTATCCATCCGGGGAACCACGCGGCCAGTTCTCCTCGATCAACGTCGAACGCCCCGGCCAGACGTTGGCCAACCTGGTGACCGTGCGCCTCGGTGTCGACGGATCCGTCGACATGTACTGCCTGCGCCCCGCTGACCTGATAGTCGACGTCAGCGGTGCTTATGTGCCCGTCGGCGGTGCCGTCAGCGCCGGTCGTTTCGTCGGGCTGGCCAAGGCGCGCCGGGTGTTCGACAGTCGTGAGCGGGGCTGGCCGGTCGCGCCGGGTGTCACCGAACGCGTCAGTCTGACCAACGCTGCAGTGCCGACGACGGCTTCAGCGGTTGTTGTCAACCTGACCGTCACCGAGACCGCCGCAGCGGGCTACTGGACGGGGTTCGCCAGCGGTCGCCCCAAGCCCAACTCGTCGAACTTGAACACCGATGCCGCCGGCCAAACCCGAGCCAACCAGGCGATCCTGCCCATCTCCGGACTGGCCGCGATCGACGTGTTCTCCCAGACCGGCGGCCATCTGATCGTCGATGTCGCCGGTTACTTCACCGGGTCGACTTCGGCAGCCTCGTCCGACGGGTTGTTCGTGCCGAGCTCACCGAAGCGGACGATCGACACCCGGGAGGTGCCCGCCTACGGGCGTATGTACCCCGGCTGGGTGTGCGAGATGGGCTTCGACGGTCAGGCCGCCGCGCAGGCCGCGGTGATAAACCTGACCACCACCGAGACGCGGGGCGCCGGGTTCTTCACCGCCTATCCGGCGCGCACCGATCGCCCGGTACCGGCCTCGAACCTCAACGCCACGAACGCCAATCAGACGATCGCCAACCACGCCATCGTGGCTACCTCCACCACAGGGCTCGCGGTGTACACCCAGTCCGGTGGGGCAGTCATCGCCGACGTGGCCGGGTACTACACCGGGCGACCTGTACCCAGCGTCTACGCGCCAACCGTGAACGTCGTGCCACCACCCGCCGCGCTGCCGTACACGATGACCATCCCGAAACTAGGCCTGGTGCGCACGGTGTACGAGGGCGTCGGGACGAACGTGGTCGACGGCGGATTCATCGGTCACTGGCCGGGAACCGGTCTGTGCGGTGAGCTGAACCACATGGTGCTGTTCGCTCACCGCACCGAGCACGGCGGGCCGTTGCGCAATGTGCATCTGATCGGTCCTGGTGACGAGGTGATCTTCGACACCGCCGACGGTCGCCGCTTCCGCTACGGCTACTGGAACCGCACGATAACCACGCCCTCAGCAACAGCGATCTACGAGGCTGGTCTTGGATCACCTGCGCCGAACATGTCGCTGGTGGCCTGCTCGAAGACGAACTACCTACCCACTGACACCAATTACCGCATCGTCGTCAACTTCACCCAACTCGACTGACCACTACTGATCCCTGGTTCGACCCGTCGACTGTGCCGCCACCTTGGCTGCCGCCTCGGCGATGGCTTCCTGGTCGCCGAGGTACTCGGCTTGCGTGACTCGCAGCGAGCCGTCGAGGCTGTAACGCCGCGGCACTCCGGTGGGGATGTTGACGCCGACGATGTCGGCCGCCGATATCTGTTCGAGGTGCATCATCAACGCCCGCAGCGAGTTGCCGTGGGCCACGATCAGCACGTCCTGGCCGGTGAGCAACTGCGCGGCGATCACGTCGTGCCAGTACGGCAGCACACGACGCACCACGTCGGCCAGGCACTCAGCGGTGGGCAGCACGTCGGGGGCCAACAACCGGTAGCGGCTGTCGTTGCCGGGGAACTCCGCGCTGGAGGTTTCCACCGCTGGCGGTGGAACATCGAAGCTGCGTCGCCACAGGTGGGTCTGCTCGGCGCCGTGACGGGCACTCGTCTCCTTCTTGTCGAGGCCTTGAAGCGCGCCGTAGTGGCGTTCGTTCAGCCTCCAGTGCCGTTGCACCGGCAGCCACACCTGGCCGAGAGACTCCAGCGCGAGATGGCAGGTGAGAGTCGCCCTGGTGAGCACAGACGTGTGGGCGACATCGAAACGCAATCGCGCATCGAGCATCGTGCGGCCACTCGCTGACGCCTCTGCAATGCCCTGATCGGTCAGCGGTACGTCGTGCCAGCCGGTGAAGAGGTTCAGCTTGTTCCAGGTGCTCTCACCATGTCGGAGGGTGACCAACGTGCCGCTCATCGCGCCGACGGTAGCAAGGTCTGATGCGGGACATTTGTCCCTGGCGCGCCATCAGACCTTGCTCCTGGCGCTACACGCGCCACGATGGTGCGGCCCCTTGGCTCGGGGGCCATGATTGAATCTGGAGAGGAGTCCGCCATGCCCGAGAATGCCACACCTGCTTCAGACGCCGACCTTGGTGGTGAGGCGCCGTGCTACGCGCACCTTCAGGCTCAGATCCACGGTGATATCTCAGGGCGCTCCGACGTCGAAGACCTGATGCGCGACTTCTTCCGTCAGGCCTCGATGGACGATCTACTCGGCCCCGTGTTCACCGCCGCCAACGTCGAATGGCAGATATTCCTCCCCAAGCTCGCCGACTTCTGGATGTGGCAGCTCTATGGTCAGCGCGACTACCAGGGCACCCCGTTACGGGCGCACGAGGCGTCGCATGCCCGTACGCCATTCACTGAGGCGCACTTCCGGCGTTGGTTCGACCTGTTCGACAGTGCCGTCGACGAGCAGTTCTCCGGGCCGATCGCCGAGAAGGCCAAGCATCGTGCCCACAAGATGGGCGACGCGATGCACCGGGTGCTCGGCGTAGCCCGGACGTGAACACGCACCGCGGCGTTTCGGCCAATGCGCTCGATCGCCGTGGGTTGGTGTGGGGGATGGTTGGGGTTGCCATCGTGGTCGCCCTCACGTTTCTCGGCAGCGACCGCCTGGTGTGGTTCGATGCCGCGTTGGTCGGCTACCTGTACGGCTTGATCTTCT
>JBDSMK010000281.1:0-5658 GCA_039915905.1 Ilumatobacteraceae bacterium | reverse complement strand
CACCGTCGGATCACGCGCCGGTCATCGTCGACCTTGCGGACTGAGCAGGGCGCGAATGATCGATTTCAACACAAGCTTGGCTCGCGATGATCCGCGCTTGCGGCTTGCCGAAGCGACCCGCAAGATCATCAGCCAACTGGCTTCGTCCACCGCACAGATAGATGCGTTCGCTGCCGCCCGCGACCTCGTCGAACGGGCAACAGCGGTGCTCGCGGCAGGTGATCATGGGCGCGGCTACACCAGCACCGCAGAAGCTTCGTTGGTCGATTTCGAGTCAATGAGCTTTGTCGACTACAGCCCGTTCATCGGTTTGCTGAACCCGCTTGCCCCGCCGGTCTCGATGTCGGTGAGCAGTGATCCGAACGACACCACTGTGGCGGGTGCCGTCATGTACGGCGGTGCCTACGAGGGCCCTCCCGGTTGCGTCCACGGCGGGCACATCGCTGGCGGGTTCGATGAGATCCTCGGTTTCGCCCAGGCCAGGGCCGGCCAGCCGGGGATGACCGCGAGGCTGACGGTGTCGTACCGCTCGCCGACACCATTGCACCGTGAGCTGCTGTTCACCGGCCGGGTGGACCGCGTCGATGGGCGCAAGATCTTTGCCACCGGCGAGCTCGTCGTGGCCGCCGACGGCCGGCTATGTGCAGACGCCGAGGGACTGTTCATCTCCGTCGACTTCTCGGCGCTGGAGGCGCTGAAGCGCGGTCGCCACGACTCGACCGCTTAGGACCTGGGCACGGCCGACGGCAGCGGCCGCAGGCGGGCGGCTGCGGTGGGGGTGACACCGAGGCGCGCCGCGAGCTCGGCGATGTCAGCCGGTGGATCGAGCTGCAACGACCGCAGCACCCGGTCGTTGCAGACTGCGGTGTCGGTCACGTTGGCCGCACGGGCCACACCTGAACGCCAGTCGCGTAGCGCCGCCACCGGGTCGGTGATGATCACGCTGAGCGCCGCGGGCGGGGGAGCAGCGATATCGGCTTGTGACGTCGCCTGGACTGCGTCGAGCCATGCGCTTCGTTTGACCGGGTTCTGCTTGCGTTGTACGGCATAGGTGATCGTCAGGTCGTGTGCGGCCCTGGTGAGCGCGACGTAGAACAGTCGTGCCTCCTCGGCACGCTGAGCCGACGACACCGCCGAGGAGTGCGGCATGAGGCCGCTCTCGGCCCCGGCAATGACCACCGTGTGCCACTCGCGGCCCTTGGCAGCATGGAAGGTGAGCAGCGCCACTGCATTGCGACGATCGTCGAGCATCAGATCGTCGAACGGAGTGTGCGATTCGACCCAGGCGCGGAACGTGCCGGAAACGTTCGAGGTGAGGTACCGGTCGGCCTCCTCGGCAACCCGGCGGCGAAACGGGTCGGCGTCGGCAAACGCGGTCTCCACCCAATCGGCCAACTGTTCGCGGCTCGGTTGACGGTGCGCGTCGGCAAGTGCGATGTCGATCGGAGAACGACCGGCGGAGCGCTCGACCTGGACGCCGATGTCGGTCAACGCCCGGTGCAGCATGACGAGCTGTTCGTTGGTTCGCACCAGCACCGCTATGTCGCTGCCGTCGCGGTGGTTCATTGCCGTCCGAACGTGACGTGCCACACCGACAGCCTCGTCGGTGTCTGTGGCGAACTCGCGCACCACGATCGCCGGTCCATCGGGCTGATCGCTTCGGGTGTCGTCGAGCTGACCGCTGGCCGCCAACGCCGCAACACCTGCGCGCACGACCTGTGGCGTGCAGCGATAGTTGGTGGTCAGGGCCATCACCGTGATCCCCGGATAGCTGCGCTCCACCTCGCCGAGCATGGTGTGGTCGGCGCCGTTCCAGCCATAGATGGCCTGGCGAGGATCTCCTACCAGACACAGGTCGTGCCGGCCACCTCGCCAGGCCTCGAGCAGGGCATGCTGGAGCGGGTTGAGGTCCTGAGCCTCGTCGACGAAGAAGTGGCGGAACCGCCAACGCACGACTCCAGCGAACTCCTTGTCGGTGCGTACTGCGCTCAGCGACATCTCCAGTAGATCGTCGAAGTCGATCACGCCGCGGCGGCGCTTGAGCCGGCTGTACGCGGCGTGCAAATCGGCAAAGCGGTCGCCAGGAGTACCGCTGCGGCGCTTCTCGGCGCGGCAGACGCGTTCGTAGTCAGACGGTGCAACCATCCGTGCTCTGGCCCATTCGAGGTCGGTCAGCGCCACGTACGGCTCCACCCGGAGGCGTAGTTCGGTGATCGTCTCGCGCATCAACCGCAGCCGGTCGGTGGCGATGCCCGGCATGGTCTCGTGCTTGCTCAACGCTCGGTCGCGTAGCAGACGAAGAGCCACGCTGTGGAACGTGCCGGCCTCGATCGGGTCGAGTAGCTCGAGACGCCGCAGCCTGCGTCTCAGCTCGCCCGCCGCATCGCGAGTGAACGTCAGCGCGACGACGTGGCGTGATTCGGCGGCCCCGGTAGCGACACGGTGGGCGATTCGCCGGCTGAGAACGGTGGTCTTGCCCGATCCGGCGGCGGCGATGATGGCCAACGGCGCAGCCGTAGTGGTGACTGCGGCGCGCTGAGCCGTGTCGAGCCCGCGCAACAGCCGATCCGGATCCATCTCGTCACCTTACGGTCGGGCGGTTTCACTACAGTCGCAGCCATGCCCTACCCGAAGAAGAACCTGAATGCCGACGAGACGGTTGCGCTCGACATGCATCCGCACTGGTGGTACTTCGCCGAGCCGGCTCTCGCTTTGCTGGCGGCAATCGCGATCGGGATCTTCATCTTGGTCAAGAGCGTCAGCGGGACCGGAGGGCGGGTGCTGCACTGGTTGGCCATTGCCCTGTTGGCCATAGCTGCGGTGTGGCTCATCGCGCGATACATGAAATGGGTCACCACCCACTTCGTGATCACCTCGCACCGGGTCATCTTCCGCCAGGGAGTCGTGGCGAAGTCCGGTATAGAGATCCCGCTGGAGCGGGTCAACAACGTCAACTTTCATCAGACAGTGCTGGAGCGGGTGTTCGGTGCCGGTGACCTGCTGATCGAGTCGGGCGGCGAGGACGGCCAGCAGCGGTTCACTGACATCCGTCATCCGGACCGCGTGCAGAACCTGGTGCATGCGCAGATGGAGGGTCATGCGGAACGCCGCGCCGGCTACGCGCCTGCGCCTGCCGCGATGGCTGTGGATGTGGCCGCCCAGCTGGAACGGCTGGAGGGGATGATGCAACGTGGCACGCTGACCCCCGACGAGTTCGACGCTCAGAAAAGGCGCCTGCTGCAGCAATAGAAACTATCGGTGCCGACCGACTCGTTCAGGCGAGTTGCAGTGCCGCGCTGAAGCGCTCAACCGAGTCGAGATCGAAAGGGGCGCGTAGCGCCAGGTTGATCTGATCGGCCCCCGCATCGACGTATTGGCCGAGTCGATCGATGATCTCCTCGTCGGAACCGCGCAGCACGCCTGGCTTGACCATCGGCGCCAACGCGCCGAACTGCTGATCGAGGCTCTCTGGGGTGTAGGCCAGCCCGACGTTCACCGCGCAGCGGATCTCGGCGGGGTCGCGGCCGACCGCAGCACAGTGCTCGTGGAGCACGGCGCGCTTGTGACGGAAGGCGTCGGGGGCAATGAACGGAACGTTCCATCCGTCGGCGTAGCGCGCCGCGATCTTCAAGGTTCGCTTCTCGCCACCGCCGCCGATCCAGATCGGCAGCTTGGCCTGCACCGGGCGTGGTTCGTTGCGCGCGTTGGTAAGCGTGAAGTGTTCGCCGACGAACTCCGACACGTCCTCGTGCAGCAGGGTGCGCAGGCACTGGATGCCCTCTTCGAGTTGGTCCATGCGGGTGCGCACGTCGGGAAACGGTATGCCGTAGGCCGAATACTCGACCACCGCCCATCCGGCCCCGATGCCCATGTCGGCGCGCCCTCCCGAGAGCAGGTCGATGGCGGTGATCGCCTTTGCCAGCACGGCGGGATGGCGGTAGCCGACGGAGTAAACCAGTGACCCGCAGCGCACCTTGGTGGTCGAGCAGGCCAGCGCGGCATGCATTGCGATGGCTTCCAGGCAGGCGGCGTCGTCGGGTTTGCCGGTTGCTCCGTAGAAGTGGTCCCACACGCTGATCCAGCCGAAGCCGAGCTCCTCGATCCGCTGCCAAACTCGTCGGAGTTCATCCGGCGTTGTGTGCTGCAAGCCGACGTGGACGCCGTATACGGTCATGGGCAGAAACTAGCCGAGCGGCGCCCGCCGCCCCCCGGTGGCGGCGTCCCGCGCAGCCATGGTTGCTCGATCATGGTTGCTCGATGAGGATGCCTGCGCAGCCGCGGTGGTCTCCGGGGTGGTCCGGCGTGCTAATCAATTCTCATGTCAGGACCTCTCTCCGGTTACAGGATCATCGAAATCGCCGGCATCGGCCCCGGACCGTTTGCGGCGATGATGCTCGCCGACATGGGCGCCGAGGTGATCCGTGTCGACCGCGCGCAGAACGTGCGAGGCCCGGCGCCGTCCACGCCTCACGGTGACGTCTCGCTGCGTGGCCGGCGCAACGTCGCACTCGACCTGAAACACCCCGACGGCGCTGCAACGTTGCTCGACCTGGTGGAGAAGGCTGATGCGCTGATCGAGGGCTTCCGTCCTGGCGTGATGGAACGCCTCGGCGTCGGCCCCGACGAGTGTCTGGCACGCAACCCGAAGCTGGTCTTCGGGCGGATGACCGGATGGGGTCAGGACGGGCCCTATGCGATGTCTGCCGGGCACGACCTCAACTACATCTCGCTGGCCGGCGCCCTCGCCCATTTCGGCCGCCAGGGCGAAGCTCCCGTGCCGCCGCTGAACATGGTCGGCGACTTCGGCGGCGGCGGGATGTTCCTCGCCTATGGCGTCGTCTGCGCACTGCTCGAAGCGCAGCGCAGCGGTGCCTGCCAAGTGGTCGACACGGCGATGGTGGACGGCACCGCGATGCTGATGGCGATGTTCTGGTCGATGAAGGCAGGAGGCATGTTCGACGAGGACAATCGTGGCACCAACCTGCTCGACACCGGCGCCCACTTCTACGACGCGTTCCGTTGCGCCGATGGCAAGTACGTGTCGATCGGTTCGATCGAACCGCAGTTCTACGCCGAACTGTTGAGCATCACAGGCCTGTCCGACGATGCGGAGTTCGGCCGCCAGATGGATAAGCAGATGTGGCCGCACCTCAAGACACGGTTGGCCCAGGTGTTCGAAACCAAGACACGAGACGAATGGTGCACCTTGATGGAGCACACCGATGTGTGCTTCGCGCCGGTGTTGACGATGAGCGAGGCCGCGCAACATCCTCACAACGTGGCCCGCGGCACCTTCGTCGACATCGCCGGCGTGCGCCAGCCGAGTCCGGCGCCAAGATTCTCCCGAACCAAAGCCGAGATCGACGGCCTACCGGCTCACCCAGGGCAGCACACCAAGCAGGTGCTCGCCGATTGGGGCATCCCCGCTCAGCGGATCGACGACGTGCTTGCCAGCGGTGCCGCAAAGGCGGGCTGATGGCCACCTTGGTGTCGTTGCACGCCCATCCCGACGACGAGTCGATCAGCACAGGTGGCAGTTTGGCGCGGGCCAGCGCAGAAGGTCATCGAGTGGTGCTGGTGGTGGCCACCGACGGCGCCCTCGGTGAGGTTCCTGAAGATCTCGGGCCGGGCGAGACCCTGGTTGAGCGTCGTCGCCTC
>JBDSMK010000245.1:0-4006 GCA_039915905.1 Ilumatobacteraceae bacterium | reverse complement strand
TTGGCGATCTGCTCGGCGACGATGCCGCTCATCACGCTGCGAACGAGGGCGAGGTCGGGGGCTTCGCCGACACCTGCTCGGGCGAGGCGCTCGATCAGGACTCCCAGGACTCCCAGCGCGATGCCATGGCTCTCCTCGCTCGGCTGGAAGCCCGGGATCGTTCGCTGGAACATGAGGTGGTAACGCGCGGGTTTCGCCGCGCAGTAGTCGACGAACGCGACGGCGACGTCGATTACCGCCTCGATGGGGTCATCCTCGGGGTGCAGCTGTTCGAAGGCTCGGTGCAGGTCGGCGAAGCCATCGGCGAACAGCGCGTCCAGCAGATCCTGCTTTGTTGGGAAGTAGTAGGTGAGCGACTGCTGCCGCATGTTTACCGAACGAGCAACCTCTCGGACATTCAGCGCCGCGACCCCGTGTTGCGCCATCAGGCCCCACGCCGCGTCGAGGATCTCTCGCTCGACGAGCGCACGGCGAGCAGCTATTCGCACGTTCCCAGATTCTGTCATTGACAGGTCATTCTGTCAGTGACAGAATCGGTAGTCAAGCGGCGGTGCCGCGATACGTGCGGCGACACCGATGATCGCTCACCGGTGGACAAAGGAGAAGCCATGAACCCCACCCTCGAACAGCCGGACGAAATCCCCACCGAAACTACGCTGGCGTCGCTGTTGCACGCCTCGATGGTCGACTTCGACCTGCTCGATGACCGCTACCATGCGCTGCTCCAGTTGGTGGACGCTGTGCTCGGGGTGGTCCCCAACTGCGATCGATACCTCGAGATCTGGCCGCCGGCGTTCCGTACGTACAACATCATGGTTCCGAACCTGTTGAACCTCCCCGTGCCCGTGTTCGGTGTCGGCGGTCCGACGCCGACCGTCATCGGCCTCGCGATGTACGTGGCCAGCCGCACCGCCGAATGCCCCTACTGCTCCGCCCACAGCTGCTCGTTTGCGATGCGGCGCGGCGCGGCGTCCGCCGTCGTCGCGGCGGCTCTGCTGCCGGAGAGGGCCTGCTTCAGTCGGGGTGAGCTCGCGGCCATCGCCGTTGCACGGTCTTTGGCCCGCGTCCCGGGCGAGCTGACCCAGGGCGAGAAGGCCGAGCTGATAGCGGTGTACGGCGAGAGGAACGCCGAGTGGATCGTGCTCAGCGTCGTGATGATGGGCTTCCTGAACAAGTTCATGGACGCAATCGGTGTCGAGCTCGAGCAAGGCGTGGCCGACGAGGTGTCCGCCACCATGGGCCCGGACTGGTCACCCGGCAACGCAGGCGCCGACCTTGATCTGAACACGCCACGGTCCGCGCCACCGGTCGACGGGCTCCGCACGAAGCTCAGACTGCTCCCGCTGCTCCCGGGCGCAGTTCGGTACGACCGACAGGCCCAACGAGGTGTACCGAGCAAGGCGCCCGCGGTCGGTGCTTTCCTGACGAAGCACGTCGGCCACGACTTCCCGATCCTCGCCGAGCTGCACTCGAACAGGGCCCGGCGTGCCATCGCCTCGATGCTCCGTGAGAACCTCGATCCGACCACCTCGGCGGTCGGCATGGAGACGAAGGTGCTGGCGGGCACCATCTTCGCTACCGTCGTCGACGACGAGTCGCTCGCCGGCGACATTGCAGCGTTGGCCTCGCACGCAGGCGTGGCCCCCGAGCGTCTGCGGGCATGCGCTGCCTTCGCCCGAGGCCAGCGCACACATCCTCCGGCCGCCAGCGCACCAGGCGAAGCGGCACTCGTGCTGGCGCTCGCAGCATCCTCAAGTCCCGCCCGCATAGACGGATCGACGGTCGACGCCCTGCGAGCGCAAGGGCTCTCGCCCGAAGCGATCGTCGAGGTGATCACCTGGCTGGCGGTCCTCCAAATGATGCATCGCCTGACCTGCTACACGTCGGTGGAAGGCTTGAAGAACGTAACGACACTTGAAGAACGTAACGACAGAGGAGTCAGACATGACCGAACGCAAGAGCCACGACGCCGTGTCGATCGACATCTCGGCGTCCCCCGACCAGGTCTACGAGCTCGTCTCGGACATCACCCGCATGGGCGAGTGGAGCCCCGAGTGCTACCAGTGCGCTTGGTCCAAAGGGGCCACCGGCCCCGCCAAGGGGGCGCGTTTCAAAGCCAAGAACAAAGGCAGGCGCGGGCCATCCTGGGGCAACTCGCCGGTGGTCACCGCAGCCGAGCCCGGCAAGCAGTTCGCCTTCAACCGAAGTGGGCCAGGCATCGGCTCATACACCTGGCGATACGTCATGGAACCGACCCCGACCGGTACAAGGCTGACCGAATCCTTCGACGCCGAGCGACCGCTCGGCTCGGCCATGACGTGGCTGACGATGAAGTGGACCGGAAGTGCCGACCGCGACGCCGACCTGCGTGAAGGCATGCTCACCACGTTGTCGCGCATCAAAGCCGCCGCCGAGTCCGCCTGACCCGACCACCTGCGCGCGAGCGCGCGGTGAAGTCGCCCGGGCCGTGATCACAGCAATCGACAAATCATGCATGGCCATCGCCATCGAACAGCCGGAACAACGAACAATAACGTCCGGAGCAACGGTCGTCTGAGCGGCAATCGAGACCGAATGAGACCGGTTAAATCAAATTGATAGATCACGGCTCAGGGTGATTCCGACTCATCCAAACCGCCGATTTTCGGCCGCGTTGAAGGCCCTGCGAATGGTTCGTTGAGAGACCCCTCCCCCGCGATTTCCGCCGCGAAACTCGGCGACACTTGGCAACACGGATTCGAGCCGGCTCTTAATCCGCAGGTTCTGGGTTATTAACGGGCCAACGGGTACCCGTGCTATCCCGGCAAGCGCTATCTCGACTGGCGCTCGACCATCCCGCCGGGCAGATCCTCGATGCCGTGCGCCCGTTACGCGGCCGACGCGCTCCTCGCCGAGTCCTCCACCGCCAAAGAACTTCGTTGAGATTGGTGACCACGGCCATTGTGCTGGGTGTATCGTTCGTCGGGGAGTCCAAGTTGTGCTCCCGGCGTTGCTCTGGACCTTTGGTACGCCTACGTATCTCAGAGGAGTTCAATGTGATCGCCTACCCCTCACTTGAGGAAACGCCCACCATCGATCAAACCGACTTCGCGGTTGTCGTGTTCCATCGAGGGTCGCCGTTATGAGACGTGTTCGACGACTCTGCACCATTCTCCTTGCCTTGACCCTTGGGATGGCCGTCGCCGGGCTCAGTGCTACCCAAGCCGGCGCCGCGCAAGCGCCGGTCGGTCTCGGTACGGCGTCCAGCTTCGCTGTTCTCGCTGGAGCCACGATCACGAATACCGGCCCATCGGTGATCACCGGCGGTGTCGGGTTGAGCCCGGGCAGCGCAATCACTGGCTTTCCGCCGGGCAAGGTCAACGGAACCATCCATGCCGCCGACGCCGCCGCGGCCCAAGCTCAAGCCGACGTCACAACCGCGTACAACGATGCCGCCGGTCGGTCTCCGTCGGCCACCGTCAGCGCCGATCTCGGCGGACAGCGACTGTTGCCCGGCGTGTACACCGGCGGGACTCTGGGCCTCACCGGGACGCTCACACTGGACGCTAAAGGCGACCCGCAGGCTGTGTTCATCTTTCAGAGTGCGAGCACGCTGATCACAGCATCGTCGAGCAACGTTGTGATGGTCAATGGTGGTAACGCCTGCCGAGTGTTCTGGCAAGTCACGAGTTCTGCCACGCTCGGCACGAACTCGGTCTTCATCGGCACGGTGTTGGCGTTGACCTCTATCACTGCGAACACCGGGGCGGTGATCTTTGGAAGGCTGCTCGCCCGTAACGGCGCGGTCACCCTCGACAGCAACAAGATGAACCGGCCGAGTTGCACAACTGGCACCTCAACAACAAAGAGCACCACTGCAACAACAAAGGGCGCTACCGCGAACTTGCCGCGCACCGGCCCGCGTGGCGTCACCGCCACAAGCCTGTACGCACTGCTCGCCGTCATCGCGGGCGGCATGATGCTCGTCACGGCACGGCGCCGCCGAATCCGCTGACAACAAGGAGCG
>JBDSMK010000216.1:0-2647 GCA_039915905.1 Ilumatobacteraceae bacterium | reverse complement strand
CGCCGGCGTTCGTGGAGCCGACGCCGGAGGCGACTCCTGCGGTGGCTGCCGGGGGCGACGCGGCTGCCGACCCCGACGCTGTCGGCTCTGGCGCTGGGGGCGTGGCGTCGGCCTACGAGTCGAAGATCCCGGCGCATCTGCGTGACCGCAGCACCGCTGCCTTGGCCAAGTGGAAGGCCAACCACTAGTCGACCGAGCGTACGATCTGACCGGCGTGTCTCCCGCCGTCGTCACCGGCAGCCAACTAGACGACACAACGAACTAGACGACACAACGAACTAGACGACACAGAGCGCGCCAGCCGCTCATCTCGTCGTCCAGTTGCCCGAAGTCGCTGTCAGAGGTCGCCTGTCAGAGCCAGCCGTCGGAGTCGCTGCGGGTCTTGAGAGCCTGTTGACGGGCGTACATATGTTCGATAGCTTCGCCGAATGAGCTCTTCCGCCGCCGAAGTCACCGGTGTTGTTGCCAGTGTTGCTGCCGGTGTTGCTGCCGGTGTAGTTGCGGGGGCCGTGGCCCGTGAACGCACGATGCCGCTGCTGCCGGCGTTTGCCGAGCTCGTTCTCGGGGGTGTGTTGCAGCGCGGCTCCACCGTTGGGTGCGTCGGACCGGCCGCGCTGTCGTTGGCCATGGCTGTTGCCGCGGGGCCGTCGCAGCATGGCGCGTGGGTCGGTGTGGCAGGGGTTGGGGCGGCGGGCGCTCCGTCGTTCTCGGTGGCCGCTGCGGTGGAGCTCGGTGTCGTTGCAGAACGGTTGGTGCTGGTGGCCGAACCGGTGGCTGGGTTTGCCGAGGCGCAGTGGGCCGATGTGCTGGCGGCAATGATCGACGGTTTCGACGTGATCCTGATGGGCGCTGGGGCCCGGCAGGTGCGCCAGACCACGGCGCGGCGGTTGCAGTCCCGGTTGCAGTCGCGGGGCGCGGTGCTGGTGGTTGTCGGCGGACATCGGTCGTTTGGCTGCGACCTGCAGTTCACTGCCGACCGTCCGGTGTGGGAGGGCCTCGGCCAAGGCCACGGGCTGGCCACCGCCCGTCGGGTGCAGGTGGAGCTCAGCGGCCGGAGGGTGGCCCGAGCCCGCCGGGTAGAGATGTGGCTGCCTGCCTCCGCCGGCGACATGGTCCCTGGCGCCACCCCGCTCGCCCCGCTCGCCCCGCTCGCTTCTGGACGTGGGCACCGCGGATCGCCGTTGATGCGATGCCCGGTGCCCGCGTCGTAGTCGTACGTCTGTTCGATATCGTCACGTGATGTCGCGGATCGCTCCTTCGCCGTCTGCCGTCCCTCGACTCGGGGTTCTGTGGTGTCCGCACTGGCCGGTGGTGGCAGCAGGCGCCAATTCGGCCGAGCATGTTGCGGTGTTGAGTGCCAACCGTGTGGTCGCCCACTCAGCCGCGGCCGGTGCCGAAGGGGTGGTTGTCGGTCAACGCCGTCGTGAGGCGCAGCAGCGGTGCCCCCAGCTGCGCATCGTGATGGCCGATGCTGCTCGTGAGGCGCGCCAGTTCCAGCCGGTGGTCGATGCTGTCGGGGCGCTGGTGGCGCGGTTGGAGGTAGCTGACTCGGGCACGCTCTCGTTCGCCGCACGCGGTCCGTCGCGATACTTCGGAGGTGATGCGGCGATGGCCGCGCGCCTGGTGGACACGGCTACCGCTGTGGCTCCCCAAGTGCCTGCAGTGGTCGGCGGGTTCGGTCTCGGGGTGGCCGACGGCCGGTTCACGGCAGCGGTTGCGGCCCGTCGAGCGGCGCGCACCGGTGGGGTGGTGGTGGTAGAACCCGGTGCCACTGCCACGGCGGCGTTCCTGGCCCCGTTGTCGGTGCAGCTGCTGGCTGCTGTGGGTGGTCTCGACCAGGCGTTCGTGCGACTACTGACTCAGCTCGGCGTGCATCGACTGGGGGAGATGGCTGCCCTGCCGGCGGCCGATGTGTTGGCCCGATTCGGACGCTCGGGGGCGTTTGCCCATGCTGTCGCCGCCGGTTGCGATCACCGTCCGCCGGGCACCCGGGATGCGCCGCAGGGCCGTCAGGTGCAGCGGGTGTTCGAAGAGCCGGTGCATCAAACCGACACCTTGGTGTTCGTGGCCCGGCAGTTGGCCGAAGAGCTCGTCGGCGGGCTTGGCGGCGGTGGTCTGGTGTGCACCCGATTGGTGGTGATCGCACAGACCGACCACGGCGAGCACAGCGAACGGGTCTGGCACGATGCTGCAGGCCTGGGTATCGCGGCGATGGTGGAACGCGTGCGCTGGCAGCTCGAAGCATGGGTGCAGCAAGACTCGATCACTGCCGGGGTGACGTTGTTGCGGCTGGAACCCGAAGAGGTGGGCAACGACAGCGGGGTGCAGCTCGGTTTGTGGGGTGGCCGCACCCAGGCCGACGAGTGGGCGACGCGGGCGGTGGCCCGGCTGGCCACCGTGGCGGGTGAGCAGCAGGTGCTAGTACCGGCGGCAGCCGGTGGCCGCCAGCCGGGCGATGCCTACCGGTGGGTTCCGGCGGTGCTTGCCGATCTTGGCGATCCTGGCGGCCGTCTCGATCTGCCGACAACACCGTGGCCCGGTCGCCTGCCGGTCCCCTCGCCAGCGGTGGTGTATGCCGAAGCGCTGCCGTTGACCGTGCTCGACTCCACCGGCGCGGCGGTGCGGGTCAGCGGCCGTGGTGTTCTCA
>JBDSMK010000213.1:0-3371 GCA_039915905.1 Ilumatobacteraceae bacterium | reverse complement strand
GAGTTGGCCGAAGCTTGTGCTGAGTTCGGCGTCGGGTTCGTCGACGCGCCGGTGTCCGGCGGCCAAGCCGGTGCCGAGAGCGGTCAGCTGACGATCATGTGCGGCGCGGACGACGAAGCGTTCTACGAACTGGCTCGTCCGGTGATGACCGCCTACGGCAAGGCCTCGGCATTGATGGGCGGCGCTGGCAGCGGTCAGCTCACAAAGATGGTCAACCAGATCTGCATCGCCGGCATCGTGCAAGGTTTGTCGGAGGGCATCAACTTCGCGCAGCGTGCGGGTCTCGACGCCACCCAGGTGATCGACGTCATCCGTTACGGCGCTGCTCAGAGTTGGCAGATGGAGAACCGAGGCACCACGATGGGCCGCGGCGAGTTCGATTTCGGGTTCGCAGTGGAGTGGATGCGCAAGGATCTGGCGATCGCATTGGCGGAGGGGAACCGCAACGGGGCACGTCTGCCGATCGCAGCGTTGATCGACCAGTTCTATGCCCAGATCATCAACCGTGGCGGTAAGCGGTGGGACACCAGCAGCCTGATTCATCTGCTGGCCAACGACTGAGCAAGCGCCGGTGGCTCACCACGACACAGGTAGCTGATCCACTCCGCGGATCGTCAGACGGTCGCGCCAGTGAGGCTCGCCGGCCAACTGCACATTCGGGAAGCGGCGGATCACCGAGCTGATCGCCACCTGCGCTTCCAGCTTGGCCAGCGACGCACCGAGGCAGTAGTGAACGCCGGCGGAGAAGCCGAGGTGGCGACCTGCGTTGGCTCGGTCGAGGATCAACGCGTGGGGGTCATCGAACACTGTCGGGTCGTGGTTGGCGGCACCGAGCACAGTCATCACCGTGGATCCGGCGGACACCTCCACATCGCCGTAGTGCACCGTGGCGGTGGGCACCCGTACGGTCACCTGCACAGGGCCGTCGAAGCGCATCAACTCGTCGACCGCGGCAACATCCAGCGACGGGTCATCGCGCCACTTGCGTAGTTGATCGGGGTGGCGCAGCAGTGCGAGCAGGCCGTTGCCGATGAGGTTGACCGTGGTCTCGTGGCCCGCTACGTAGAGCAACACGACGAACGACAGCAACTCTGCGTGAGACAGACGGTCGCCCTCCTCCTCGACCAGCAGGAGCCCCGACAGCAGGTCGTCGCCGAGGTGTTGCCGACGGTGCTTGATCACCTCACGGAGGTATTCGTTGAGGTGTCCACTGGCGGAGTCGGCGGCCGCCAACGTCTCATCGTCTGCGGTGGGTTCCAACGCGGCGGTGAGGTGCTGGGACCATTCGCGGATCTCGTCGGTGCGTTCGGTCGGGAGGGCCAACAGGTCGGAGATGACCTGGAACGGCACCGGGAAGGCCAATTCATCGGCAACTTCCATGGTGCCGCGGTCGGACGCGGTGTCGAGCACGTCGTCCACCAACTGCTGCACTCGGGGTCGCAACTTCTCGATGGCAGACGGGGTGAACGCCTTGGCCACCAGGCGGCGCAGCCGGGTGTGGTCCGGCGGGTCGAGGTTCAACAGGCTCTTCGCCGCGGTGCCCTCGTTGCGACGTTGACGCAGCATCTCGCGTCGAGCCTGGCGGGCGGTGTCGGTGGACGGTGCGGCGTGGGCTTCGATGTCGCGGGCGAACTCGGTGCCGCGCAGCGTGCGCGCGACATCCTCGTAACGAGTCAGCACGGTGAAGCCGAACGGTGAGACGTGCACAGGGTCGAGCGTGCGCAGCGCGTCGTAGAACGGGTATGGGTCGGCCCGGAATGCCGGATCGAACGGGTTGAACACCGGCGCGGCGTCGTTGCTGGTGGTGATCGTCATCGTCAACCCGTGATCCCGGCCGACGCGTCGGAACGCCCGGCAGCACGGTCGTCGGCAAACTTGCTCAGCGTGGCATGGAGGTTCTCGTCGTGCGTTGCCGCCGCCCACTGTCGCGGCAACGCCGGGAACGAGTAGCCGCCGATGTCGCGCGGCTGGTACACCTCTGCCCGCCTGGCCATCGCCGCGTCAATCGCCGGGGCAAGACGCTTCTGCTTGGCTTGCACCTGGGCTACGTCGCGGTCGACGAACTCCGGCAGGATCTCGCGGCCGAAGATCTCGATCGACTCCATGATGTGCTCGTGACGGTTGCGGCCGGCCTGTAGCACGAAGATCACCTGGTCCACACCGGCCTGCTCGAACCTGCGGAGGTATTCGCGCACCTGATCGGGTGTGCCGACGGTGCCGCGCAGACCGGTGCTGTCGCCGGCGGCCTGCTTGGCGCCGAGTCGCTCCTCCTTCACCGCCTTGGCGATCGCGTCCGGGTCGTAGCCCTGCGCAGCACGTCGGTCGATGAACTCCGACCACACGTCGGTGGAGGCCGGACGGTGCTCGCCGAACACGTAGTAGTGGCCGAGCGAGTAGCCGAAGAAGTTGGAACCCTCCGCGCCGCGACGGATGGCCTCGTCTTCGTCGTGGTGGATCATCATCGGGCTGACACAGGCGACCTGCGGGTTGACCGCGAAGCCGACTGGCACGCACTTGTCGGCAAACGTCTTCTCATACTCGCTGACCCAGCTCTTGGCCTCCTCTGGATCGATGAAGGCGAACGTGAGAGCGCCGATGCCCTTCTCGGCGGCCAGCAGGATGGTCTCGCGGCGTGAGCAAGCAACCCACAGCGGTGGGTGCGGAGTCTGGCGTGGCTTCGGGATCACGTTGCGCGGCGGCATCTTCACGTACTTGCCGTCCACGCCGGTGAACGGCGTTTCGGCCATGCACCGCACGGCCGTCTCGAGACCTTCGAGCCATGCCTCCCGCTTCTCCAACGGGTTGACCCCAAACCCGCCCAGCTCCGCCTCACTGGATGACTCGCCACTGCCGAACTCCACGCGGCCGCCAGAGACGAGGTCGAGCATCGAGACCCGCTCGGCTGTGCGCGCCGGATGGTTGAACTGTGGGGCGGTGAGGATGATGCCGTGGCCGAGACGGATGTTCTTGGTGCGTTGGCTGCAGGCGGACAAGAACACCTCCGGCGCCGACGAGTGGCTGTACTCCTCGAGAAAGTGGTGCTCCACCTCCCACACGTACTGGATGCCGAGCTTGTCGGCAAGTTCCACCTGGTCGAGCGCGTCCTGGACGAGTTGGAACTCGCCGTCGGCGCCCCACGGTCGGCCCATCTGGTGTTCGTAGAAGATCCCAAACTTCATGACGAGATGTAAACACAGGTGTATACATATGTCAATGGGCAGTGCGCGACTACCGCGAGCGCAACGGCGCGAACAGATCATGGTCGCGGCTGCCTCGGCGTTCGTACGTACCGGCTTCGACGCCACGTCGATGGATGACGTGGCTCGCGCCGCCGGCATCACCCGGCTCATCGTGTACCGAATCTTCGAATC
>JBDSMK010000204.1:0-3823 GCA_039915905.1 Ilumatobacteraceae bacterium | reverse complement strand
CCTTCATCAGGTGCGGGATGCCACAGGCGAACTCGATGTTCTCCAACCCGCGGGCAACCTCGCCGAGAGCATCGCCGAGCACCTTGCCGTGCTCGTTGCTGAGCACGGTGGCGATCTCCTTGCGGTTCGCGTCGACCAGTTCGCGGAGTTGGAACATCACCTCGGCGCGCCGCGACAGGTTGGTGGCGCGCCATGCCGGGAATGCCGCCTTGGCCACCGCGACGGCGTGGCCGACCTCGTCGACCGAGGCGAGGTCTACCGCCGAAGCCTGCTCACCCGTGGCCGGGTTCCAGACAACCCCGGAGCGTCCCGAGGTGCCCAACACGACACGCCCGTCGATCCAATGCGAAATCCTGTTCATTCCAATTCCTCTCTCAGAGTCTCAATGCCGGCGGTGACGCCGACAACATTCACACCAGGTATTGCGACAGGCCGCGGGGCACGAACTGCCCATGGCCTTTGCGCCCGGTGTACGCGTCGTTCTCGATGACCACGGCACCGCGCGACAGCACTGTGTCGACCTTGCCGTCGATCACCCATCCCTCCCACGCCGAGTAGTCCATGTTCATGTGGTGCTTGCGACCCTCACCGATGCCGATGGTGGTCTTCGCGTTCGGGTCCCAGACGACGATGTCGGCGTCGCTTCCGGGAGCGATGACGCCCTTGCGCGGATACATCCCGAACATCCGCGCAGGCGTGGTGCAGCACGTTTCCACCCACCGCGCCAGCGACAACTCACCAGCCACCACGCCTTGGTAGATCAGTTCCATGCGGTGCTCTACGCCGCCGATGCCGTTGGGGATCTTGGAGAAGTCGCCGATGCCGATCTCCTTCTGGTCCTTCATGCAGAACGGACAATGATCGGTGGAGACCACGGCCAGTTCGTTCATCCGTAAGCCCTTCCACAGGTCACCCTGGTGTCCGTGGCCCATCTGTCCGACGTAATCCGGGTCGTGGTCTCGTGATCGCAACGGCGTGCTGCACACCCACTTGGCACCCTCGAAGCCGGGCTTGCCGAGCGTCTCCTCGAGGGTCTGCCAGAGGTACTGCGGGCAGGTCTCGGCGAACACGTTGCGGCCGTGGTGGCGGGCGGCGGCCACCTCGTTGAGCGCGTCACCGGCCGACATGTGCACGATGTACAGCGGCACGTTGCCGGCCACGTGGCTGAGCACGATCGCCCGGTGGGTGGCCTCGGCCTCCAACGGCGACGGTCGCGTGTAGCTGTGGTACTTCGGGTCGGTCTGGCCGCGAGCGAGGGCCTGCTGTACCAGGACGTCAATGGCGATGCCGTTCTCGGCGTGCATCAAGATCACGGCACCGCAGTCTGCGGCGACCTGCATCGCCCGCAGGATCTGGCCGTCGTCGCTGTACAGCACACCCGGGTAGGCCATGAACAGCTTGAAACTGGTGACCCCTTCGTGGTCCACGAGGTAGACCATGTCCTTCAGCGATTGCTCGTCTACCCCGCCGATGATCTGGTGGAAGCCGTAGTCGATGGCGCATTCGCCTTCCGCCTTGCGGTGCCAGTCGGCGAGGGCGCTGTGCACGTTTCCGCCGGTGTTCTGCACCGCCATGTCGACGATCGTTGTGACACCGCCCCACGCTGCGGCGCGAGTGCCGGTCTCGAAGGTGTCGCTGGCAGTGGTGCCGCCGAACGGCATCTCCATGTGGGTGTGCACGTCGATCCCACCAGGGATGACGTACTTCCCGGCAGCGTCGATGACCTTGTCGGCACCTTGCTCGGCGCCGGCGAAGAACCCGGTGGCACCCATCGCGGTGACCTTCTCGTCAGTGATCAGCACGTCCTGCGCGATGACGCCGGTGGTGGAGATGACCTGTCCGTTCTTGATCAGCGTGGTGGTCATCTCAACGCTCGACCAGTTCGTCGTAGGCGTCCGGACGACGGTCGCGGTAGAACGCCCATCGGTCGCGCACTTCCTTGATCTTGTCGAGGTCGAGATCGCGTACGATCAACTCCGGCTTGTGCGCGTCGCCGACGTCGCCGACGAACTTGCCCTCCGGATCCACGAAGTAGCTCTGCCCGTAGAAGTCATCGTCGCCGAGCGGCTCGATGCCGACCCGATTGATCGCCCCAACGTAATACATGTTGGCGACCGCTGCGGCCGGCTGCTCTACCCGCCAGATGTACTCCGACAGTCCACGCGAGGTGGCCGACGGGTTGAACACGATCTCCGCGCCGTTGAGACCCAATGCACGCCAGCCCTCGGGGAAGTGACGGTCGTAGCAGATGTACACCCCGACCTTGCCGACAGCTGTGTCGAACACCGGGTAGCCGCCGTTTCCTGGCTTGAAGTAGAACTTCTCCCAGAATCCCTTGACCTGCGGAATGTGCTGCTTTCGGAACTTGCCGAGGTAGCTGCCGTCGGCGTCGATGACGGCTGCGGTGTTGTAGTACGTGCCGGGTTGGGTCACCTCGTACATCGGCAGCACCATCACCATTCCGAGCTCCTTGGCCAGGGCTGCGAAACGCTTGGTGGTCGGACCATCGGGGATCTGCTCGGTGTAGTCGTAGTACTCCGGATCCTGCACCTGGCAGAAGTACGGGCCGTAGAACAGCTCCTGGAAGCACATCACCTCGGCGCCTTGCTGCTTCGCATCACGTGCCGCCTGCTCGTGCTTGTCGAGCATCTCAGCCTTTGTCCCCGGCCAGTCGGTCTGCAGTAGTGCTGCTCTCACAATTCGTGCCATGGCGCCGATCGTAATGTGACATCGGTAACCACACAATGAATGTATTGTTCCCGCACAAAGACCCCCTGGAGGTCGCGGACGGGGTCTCGCGGAGGGGATCGAAATGACAGATGGCATGGCAGCTCAACGCCCGGGGACAGCGCTCGCCGGGCGTATCACGGTGCACAGTGCACGCGGCATCGCCGCAGCTGTCGGCCGATTGATCACCGCAGGAGATCTCGCCGAGGGCACGCGGCTCCCGACGGTGCGCGAGCTGTCGAGGGCACTCGGGGTATCGCCGACCACAGTCTCGGAGGCGTGGCAGACGCTTGCCGCGGTCGGGGCGATCGATGCCCGCGGCCGCCAAGGCACCTTCGTGCGCCGCCCAACCGGCGAGGGCAGCCCGATCCGCTACCGCCGAGTTGCCGCGTCAGTGTTCACCTCTGGTCCCGGCCACTTCACCGTCGACCTTTCCACCGGCACCCCCCATCCCGACCTGTTGCCCGATCTTGGTCCGGCGATCGCCCGGGTCAGCCGCCAATCGTTGACCTCCAGCTACCTCGACAACCCGGTTCTGCCGCAACTGGACGAGGCTCTGCGCGGCTCGTGGCCATTTCCTGCCGAGGCGCTGACGGTGGTCGACGGGGCGTTGGACGCCCTTGACCGTGTGGCCCATGTGGTGGTCCGACTCGGTGCCAGGGTCGTTGTCGAACACCCCACCTTCCCGCCGTTGCTCGACCTTCTCGACCGACTCGGCGCAGAGGTCATAGGTGTGGATCTCGATGATCAGGGGATGTGCGTCGAGGACTTCGCTGGCGCGGTAGCCGACGGTGTGGCCGCAGTGTTCCTCCAGCCTCGGGCGCACAACCCGGCCGGGGTGACTATGAGCCGGGCTCGAGCCAAGGCGTTGGCCGCCGTGCTGGCCACGTCCGATGCCATCGTCGTGGAAGACGATCACTCCGGCGACATCGCCAGCGGCTCGCTGATCAGCCTCGGCACCTACCTTCCGCAGCGAACGGTGCACATCCGCAGCTACTCCAAGAGCCATGGCCCCGACCTCCGGCTGGCAGCCGTTGGTGGCGCCGGCGGGGTCATCACCGCTGTCGCCAATCGCCGCCTCCTCGGCCCAGGCTGG
>JBDSMK010000200.1:0-3367 GCA_039915905.1 Ilumatobacteraceae bacterium | reverse complement strand
AGCGCCGATGTTCTCCGCCTGGGCGATCAACATCTTGGCCGGAGGGCCTTCCAGGGCGACGACTGTGTGTTCCAGCTCGAGGCCCAGCGACCGCACGAAGTCGGCGATCTGGGCCTTGGCGACCTCGAGCGTGCTGTATTCCCAGCGGTCGGTGCCGGCCCCCTGGACAACCTCTCGTTCGTCGTTGGACACGGCAGTAACGAAGTGGACGCTGGCACCGAACACTGCGGCGAGCTCCACAGCTTGGCGGGCCGCGGCCTGGGAGGTTTCCGCACCGCTGATTCCGACGACGATCTTCTTCATCCGAGCAGGTTACGCCAGCCTGACGCTGACGTTGTGCCGATGGCTGCCAATGACCGGTCAGTTTCCGAGCAGCTCCTGCGCTCTGGCCCACAACTTGGTCATCCCACGGATCCAGCGCTCGGGGTTCTGCGCCTTGCCGATCACGAACTCCTGCATCTCCGGGTGGGTGTAGATCAGGAACCGGCCTTCGGTGACCGCGCTGACGATGCGCGCCGCTGCTTCGTCCGGCGCAAGCACCCCGCCGCCGCCGATGATCGCGTTGGCTTTGTCAGCGTCGCCGCCGGCGCCGCCGCGCAACATCGCGGTGTCCACGGCTCCCGGACAGACGCACGACACCTCGACACCTTGTGCGGCGTAGGTGATAGCCAGCCACTCCGCGTAGCCGAGGGCGGCATGCTTGGTGGCCGCGTATGCGCCATCGCCGAGCGTGGTCAGCAGGCCGGCCATCGACGCAGTCGTGATCAGATGACCCTCACCTCGGGAGGTCCAACCCGGCAGAAGCGCACGAGCGGCGTACACGTGGGCCATCATGTTGACCCGCCACTGCAGGTCCCATGCCGAGTTCGACGCGTCGAGCGGTGCACCTGCCACACCAGCGTTTGCGAACCACAGATCGACCGGGCCGTGATCGCTCTCGATCTGCTCGACCAGCGCCCGGGTCGCGTTCTCGTCACCGACATCAAGCGACTTGGCGATCACCACATCGGTTGTGTCGATCTGGGCCGGATCGATCTGGGCCGGATCGATCTGGGCCGGGTCGAGGTCGGCGGCGATGACGGTCCTCGCTCCAGCACCCACGAGGGCACGCACCAGTGCGCCGCCGATGCCACCGGCGGCGCCGGTGACCACTGCCAATCTGCCCTTGGGATCCATTAATCGGCCTCCTCGTGTGTCGTGCGCTTCAGCGCCGCTAGTTCGGTCTTCATGGCGCGGCGTTCCAGCCACCGCGCCGTCTCGTCGCGCAGCACTGCGACGATGGCCAGCGGGGCGGCTTGCCCTGGTTTGGCGATCAGCGAGACAGTGAACGCGATCGATAATCCGGAGCCGTCTTTGTGGACTGCCGGTACCTCAAGCAACTTGGTGCCGTAGTCGGTGTGCCCGGTGATCATCACCTTGGCGTAACCCTTGTTGTGCCTGGCACGTAACCGCTCGGGAATGATGATGTCCAACGACTGGCCCAACGCGTCCTCGTGACTCCAACCGAACAGCCTCGTTGCCGAGGCGTTCCAGTAGATGATTGAGCCCTCCGGGTCGGCGATGATCACCGCATCGGCAAGGTTGGCGAACAACTCGGCCAGTCGTTCGTCTGAAAGAACGGGGTGCTGGTGAGGCGGATCGATCATGCCAACGCCGACGCGGCATCCATGAAGCGTTCCAGTTCACGGCGAACATCCGGTCCGGCGGGCTGGTAGACCAGTTCGGTGACGCCCTGTACGCCGTAGTCCGCCAGCCGCTTGCCGACGTCGTCGGCGCTTCCGGTGACTGTGACTCGTTCGACCATCGCTGATCCCCCCGCATCCCAGGCGGCCAGGTCGGCCTCGTTCAACCCGACGCAGTGCTCGACGTGGATGGCAAGGTGTCGTTCGGCCGGCTCGCCGCGCTCCACCACTCGCAGCCAGTCGGGCCCGCCGGGGATCTCGGAGACCGTCGCCCGGCCGCCCAGTTCGTAGCCGGCGTGGTAAGCGAGCGCCCATCCGGGCCCGGCAGCTGCCTTGACTCGGTCCGATGTCGGTGATTCGCCGTCGTCGAGCACCGAACCCCACATCAGCAGCGCGACCCACGGGAACTGTTTTGCCTCGTCATCGACGCTCAAGCTGACGAACACACCGTCACCCAGTTGACGGGCGATCTCGCGGCCCTTCGGGCCGATCGCGCCGATGAGCACCGGCACGTCGATGGGGCGTGACGGAGCGTGGCCGGCAGGGTGCAGCATCTGCATTCGGGCGCCTTCCCACTCCACCACTTCACCGCGCAGCAAACCGCGGTAGGCGTTGACGTAACGCTGCATGAACGCCCACGGGATGGCTCCGTAGCCCATCGCCCGACGACCGGTGAAGCCTGTGCCGAAGGCCACCGCCACCCGGCCCGGCGCAAGCGCCGCGAGGGTGGATGTGGCGGCAGCGTTCACCATCGGATGTCGTAACGAGGGGATCAGCACACCGGGCCCGAGGCCGATGCGCTCGGTGCGAACTGCGGCCAGCGCGAGGGTCATCCACACATCGGGGCTCTGCTGGGGCGTGTCGTAGCACCAAGCCCGGTGGTAGCCGAGTTGCTCGGCCAGCACGACGTGATCGGGCGTATCCAGAGTCGTCGGGAACGCGCAGGAGATGTCCATGGCCCGAGCCTACGCCTCGGCCGTCAGCCGGTCCCTTTGGACCTTGCCCATCGAGTTGCGGGGCACCGCGTCGATCCGTCGCCACAGGCGGGGTTGCTTGTAACCGACTAGTCGTTGGGCAGCCCATTCGGCCAGCACACCGTCGGCGACCTCTCCATCCAGCACCACGAACGCAGCCACCCGCTCACCCCATTCAGGGTCCGCCACGCCGGCCACTGCGACGTCGAGCACGCCCGGACATTCGCGCAGCACATCCTCCACTTCTCGGGGATACACGTTGAACCCGCCGCTGATGATCAACTCCTTGGAGCGTCCGACGATGTGCACGTAGCCGTCGTCGTCCACCACGCCCAGGTCGCCGGTGCGGAACCAACCATCGTCGAATGCGGCGGCGTTGGCCTCCGGTCGATCGAGGTAGCCGCTGAACACGTTCGGGCCGCGCACCTCGATCTCCGCAGCCGACGCTCCGGTGGCGGCGAGCCGCAGATCGACGCCCGGTAGTGGGAAACCCACGGAGCCAGCCTTGCGTTCACCGTCGAACGGGTTGGAGACCAGCATCACCGTCTCCGACATGCCGTAGCGTTCCAACGGGGCACGGCCGATGGCCGCCGCGATTGAAGCGTGGAGCACTGCCGGTAGCGGTGCCGAGCCGGATACACCGAGCCGCAACCGGCTCAGCTCGCCCACCCGGGGATGGGCGGCCAGCCGGCTCCACATCGTCGGCACACC
>JBDSMK010000157.1:0-2822 GCA_039915905.1 Ilumatobacteraceae bacterium | reverse complement strand
AACTCGACCCCGACACGACGGACCTCGTGTTCAGTTCCCTGACCCTGCACTACGTGCGCGACCTCCACCGGCTGTTGTCCCAGGTCGCTGGATCCTTGGCTCCGGGGGGGTCAGTGGTGCTCTCGGTCGAGCATCCGATCTACAGCGCATCAACGTCGCAAAAGTTCGAGACCAGCGATAACGGCGACCGGGTCTGGCCCCTTGACAACTACCTCGTCGAGGGCGAACGAGTCACCAACTGGTTCGTCGACGGTGTCGTCAAGCAGCATCGGACAGTGGCCACATATGTGAATGCGGTGATAGACGTCGGCTTCACCCTGAATCGGATCATCGAGTGGGGACCGACGGCGCAAGAAGTCGAGGCCCGACCTGAGCTGGCCGACGATCGACACCGTCCGTGGTTCTTGCTGCTTCAAGCCACCCGGGCGTGCAGCGCATCGACATCGATGACACCCAGCTGAAAGTTCACTCCGCTGCCGAAGGGAGCCTCGAGTTCCGAGACATCGGCCGGGACCGAAGGGAGCCTCGGGCTAGTGGGAGGCCAGGAACGATTGGATCGCGGTGGTGAGGGTGAGGCGGTCCTCGTCGAGGGTGGCCATGTGGCCGCCACGGAGCAGGATCAGTCGCTGTACGGGGCCTGTTACCGCCGACGCGATCAGGTCGGCCGTGGCGGGATCTACCAGTTCGTCATTCGCGCTCGACACCAGCAGTAGCGGTTGGACCACGGCGCCGTAGTCGATGGCCAGCACACCGGTGGTCATCTCTGAAACGGCGCGTAACGGTATGCGGGAGTATGCGGCTTCGCCTGGGAACACCGGTACGTCTTCGACCCATTTCTGGCCATGGCCGAGACGCCACTCCAGGCCGTCGGCGGCGTCGGGATCCGGCGCCACCGGATTGATCGCCACCACAGTCCGGCAGGCGCCTTCAGCGGCCAATGCAAGTGCCAGCGCGCCGCCCAACGACTGCCCGATCGCCACGTCGGCTGGCCACTCGCGCGCTGCCGCGAGCCAGTCTTCCCAGCCAAATGAGAGCAGATCCTCTGGATTCGATCCGTGCCCTGGAAGCGTCGGGGCGAGCACGGTGTGATCACGCGACAGTTCGGCGACGATCGGCCACATCGACGCTCCCGTCCCGCCGAGGCCGTGCAGGCACAGCACTCTCAACTGGCGCGGCATCTACCTCGCCCGTCTCTCAACGGTCACCGGTGCGTAAAGCGCCGGTGATGTCGGCCAATACGTCTTCGCAGTCCTCGAGACCGACAGAGAGCCTCAGCAACCCGTCGGTAACGCCCATCGCCTGTGCTTCCGGCGCGGTGAGGCTGGCATGGGTAGTGCTTGCCGGATGGCACACGAGAGTTTCCGGGCCACCGAGCGAGGTAGCCACGCGGACGATTGCGAGGTTCGACAACGCCGCCTCCGCTGCCGCTCGGCCGCCGGCCAACTCGAATGCCAGGACCGTCCCGAAGTTGTCCATCTGCCGCGCCGCGAGATCGTGCTGCGGGTGGTCGGCGAGGCCCGGGTAGTGCACCGCGGCCACCGCCGGATGAGTCGACAGTGTCTGCGCGATGCGCATCGCCGACGCTGCTTGATGCGCCGTGCGCACAGCGAGGGTGCGGATGCCGCGCAGTCCGTTGAGGGCATCGAACGGTGAGGGAGTGGCTCCGTGGAGGACCGAGTAAGCCCAGATCTCGTTGACCAGGTCGCGCTCGCCGGAGATCACCCCGAGCGTGGCGTCGTTGTGCCCGGCGATGCCTTTGGTAGCCGAATGCAACGACAGCTGCACGCCGTGAGCAAGTGGCTGCTGGCCAAGAGGCGTGGCAAAGGTGGAGTCGACCACTGTGAAGGGGCCGCGGATCGCGCCGAGCGCGTCGAGATCAACGATCTCGAGACGTGGGTTCGACGGCGTCTCGGCGAGCACCAGCATCGTCTTGCCCGGCCGCACCGCTGCCGCAAACGCTCCCGGCTCGGCACCGTCGACCAAGGTCAGATCGATCCCGAAGCGACGGCACGGGCCTTGCAAGAACGCCAGCGTGGCGGCGTACAACTGCCGCTGGGCGACGATGTGGTCACCGGCAGAGCACAACGCCAGCACGACGGTGGCTACTGCGCCCATCCCGGAGGCGAATGCAAGAGACTCCTCGGCACCCTCCAACGCGGACACCGCTTCCTCGAACGACCTCACTGTGGGGTTGGCGTACCGCCCGTAGAACTCGGCCGACCGGACCCCCTTGGCGCGTCGCTGGGCATCAGCCAGATCGGCGCTCTCCCACGTGCTCGAGGCCCACAACGCCGGAGCCAGCGAACGCCCGCTGCTTCGACGCCCTGCGGTGATCGCGCGGGTGCCGGGGTGCTGGAGATCGAGTCGCTGCAGATCTGGTGTCTGGTCGCCCTCCACGGTCATCGCTGGTCAGGCTACGCCGGCGCGCACGAGGCGGCCTGGGAGCGCGCCGGTGAACTCGTCGTCGGCCACCGTCTGCACTCCCGCCAGGAACGTGGCCGAGTATCCACTGGCCCGCTGTACCAGTCGCCGTCCGGCCGCCGGAAGATCGAAGGCCATTCGTGGCGGGCCGAACGACAGCGCCTCGAAGTCGATCACGTTGATGTCGGCTCGCATCCCCGGGGCGATCACGCCCCTGTCGTGCATGCCGTACAGGGCGGCGGTCTGCGCGGTCTGGCGGTGGATGATGAACTCCAGCGGCAGCCGCGGTCCGCGGCTGCGGTCGCGGACCCAGTGGGTGAGCATGAACGTGGGAACCCCACCATCGCAGATCGCACCACAATGCGCGCCGGCGTCGCTGAGGCCCAACCGGGTATGGGGAT
>JBDSMK010000138.1:0-2653 GCA_039915905.1 Ilumatobacteraceae bacterium | reverse complement strand
CCGGTGGCGGTGTTCACACTGCCGCCGCCGAGCTTGGCGACGTACACGCCGTAGTCCGTAGCGCTGACGATTGCCTCGGGATCTTCTGCGCCATTGAGCACGTAGGTGTTGGTCATTCGCACCATTGGCAGGTGCATGTAGCTCTGTCTGCGACCGTTGCCCGATTGCGGGCGGCCCTCCTTACGGGCTCGCAGGTAGTCCCACATGTAGTCGGTCAGCACACCGTTGTCGATCAGCACGTTGTACTGGCTGACATGACCCTCGTCGTCGATTCCGATCGCGCCCCACTCGCCGGCCATCGTGCCGTCGTCGACCAACGTCACCAACGGCGAGGCAACGAGCTGGCCCTGCTTACCGCAGTACACGCTGCTGCCCTTGGCTATGAAGTCGGCCTCCAGCCCGTGCCCACAAGCCTCGTGGAACAGCACTCCGCCGGTGCCGTGCTTGATCACAACCGGCAGCGAGCCGCTGGGCGCCGGACGGGCGTCGAGCTTGATGATCGCCTGCCGCGCCGCTTCGCGTGCAAGGTCCTCGACGTTGATCCGGTCGAACATCTCGAAACCTGACGTCCGGCCCATGCTCTGGAACCCGGTCTGCATTCCGGCGTCGCCGTTCGCCACCACGCTCATCCGCACGATCGCACGGACCTGTTCGTCGCCAGCCAGCACACCGTCGGTGTTGGCCACCAAGATCCGCTTGCGACTGTCGCCGTAACCTGCGCTGACCTGCACGATGGGGCTGCCGGCACTGCGCGCCGCTTCGTTGATGCGCTGCAGCAGGTCCACCTTGGCGGATTTCGGCACGTCGTCCGGGTACTGCTCGATCGTGCCGACGCGGTGCTCGGCCTGGCGGGTCAGACTCACCAGGCGCGTCCCCCCACCTCCCTGGCTGGCAGCTGCAGAAGCGGCTCGCGCCGCCGTCAGCAGACCAGCCTCGGAGATGTCGGCAGTGTGCGCGAAGCCGGTCGTGTCGCCCTTGACGACTCTGATCCCGGCACCGCGATCGCGACCGCTGGTGACCTGCTCGATGCGTCCATCGTCAAGGCCGGCAGACGTGGACCGCTTGTCCTCGGCGTAAACCTCGGCGAACTCGGCTCCTGTGTGCACCGCCGCTGATAGCACCCGCTCCAAGACATCCCGGTCGATCACTCCGACAGCCTACCGATGCCCTCAACGAGCGGCCCGGGCCGAGAATTGACGGCGATGTCCGTCGATTCAGTCGATTCAACCTCCTCGACGCGAGCGAACCGGGCAAACGTGCTCACCGACGATCGGTCGTGACGTAACCTCACGGCCAACCCCGATTCCGATCCGACCCGATCCACCCAAACCCCGAAGGCGCTGAAACATGACAATGCCCAACAACTTCAACCGCAACCGCAACCGGCGACGTAGATCGGTCGCGGCAGTGGCTGCCGGACTCGCACTGCTGGCCTCGGCATGCGGTAGCAGCAAGTCCACCTCCACAACACCGGCCACCACGGCACCCCAGGCCAGCACTTCCGCCGCGGCAACCACTACCGCCGCCGGCTCGTCATCCACCGCCGCCGGCTCGTCGTCCACCGATGCAGGCAACACGGCTACGACTTCGGCCGGCGGGGCGCAAGCACCAGCGATCCCGGCCGATCTGATCGCCGCAGCGCAGAAGGAAGGCACCGTCAACCTGATCGCCCTGCCTGACGACTGGGCCAACTACAAGGGTATCCTCGCCTCCTTCACCAAGAAGTACAACGTCAAGACCACCGTTGCCAGCCCCGATGCCTCCTCGGCTGACGAGCTCACCGCGGTGGACACGTTGAAGGGACAGGCAACTCAGCCGTGCGCGGTGGACATCGGCCCGGCCAAGATCCCGGAGGGCGTCTCGAAGGGTTACTTCGAGACCTTCAAGCCGAGCTCTTACGACCAGATCCCGACCGACCTCAAAGATCCGAACGGCCAATGGGTCGCGGCCTACTACGGCGTGATGGCCATCGGTACCAACACCGGTCTGGTGAAGAAGGCCCCCACCTCGTTCGCCGACCTCAAGGACCCGCAGTACAAGGGGCAGATCGCATTGAACGGAGACCCGCGCAAGACCGGTGCCGGGCTGGCCGCGGTGATGGCCGCGTCGCTGGCCAATGGAGGCAGCTTCGACGACATCATGCCCGGGATCAAGTTCTTCGCCGAACTGAAGAAGAGCGGCAACCTGCTGCTCACCGATGTCAACGAGACCACGATGATCTCCGGTGAGACGCCGATCGTGCTCGACTGGACGTACAACTTCCCGAGCCTCAAGCCGAAGATGAAGGATGCCGGATTCGACCTCGTCGATTCGGTTCCGACAGACGGCGTCTATGGCAGTTACTACGCGCAAGCCGTCATCAAGGGCTGCCCGCAGCCGAACGCTGCGAAGCTGTGGATCGAGCACATCCTCAGCAACGATGGGGCGCTCGGGTACCTACAGGGTGGTGCTGTGCCGGCACGCTATGCAGAGTTGGTAAAGGCCGGACTGGTCACTCCGGAAATCGCAAAGAACCTGCCCGACGCCGGAGTACTGGCCAAGATCAAGTTCCCGACTGCGGCCCAGATCGCGAACGCCAACAAAGCACTGACCGACAACTGGGGCTCGATGGTCGCCGGTTCCTGACCGGTTCGTACCTCTACGTGACCACAGT
>JBDSMK010000117.1:0-9234 GCA_039915905.1 Ilumatobacteraceae bacterium | reverse complement strand
CCTGATCGACGACCGATTGCTGCGCAGCGTGCAGTTGTGGAGCGACCTGGCGACGTTGCCGGAATACGTGTCGGCCTCGATGGTGATGGCGTTCGTCGGCGTGGAAGGCGAGCCCGACACCGACACCCTGTTCGCCAAGCTACGGCGCGATGGCAAGTCATTGGTGCTACCGCGGATGGTGGATGGGATGATCCGCCCAGCGCTGCCGGGTGACGCACTGATAGCTGGGCCACATAACATCCCTGAGCCGACCGGGGTCGAGGTCGACGTCGCCGAACTCGACTTGGTGTTGGTGCCGGCGTTGGCCTTCACCTCCGACGGCGTGCGCCTCGGGCGTGGCGGTGGCCACTACGACAGGTTCCTGGCGTTGTGCTCGGCACCGACGATCGGCCTGTGCTTCGCCGAGCAGGTGGTCGACGAGTTGCCGGTGGAGCTTCACGACGTGCGTGTCGGACGGATCCTCGTCGCCTAAAGCGGTTGTCGCCTAGTGCGGTTGTCGCCTAGTGCGGTTGCCCCGGACGCGCGTCAGTCTGCCTCGGTGTAGTACTCGCGGCCGAGGTGGGTGATCTGGTCCTCGCCCATCATCCAACGCAGCGTGTTCTTCAGCTTGATGTGCTGGATGAACAGGTCGTGCTCGGGGTACAGGCCTGGCGCCACCTGCGGGCTCTTGTAGTAGAAGCTGAGCCATTCCTGGATGCCTCCGAGGCCGGCACGCTGGGCAAGATCGCTGAACAATACGAGGTCGAGGGCCAGCGGGGCTGCGAGGATCGAGTCGCGGCACAGGAAGTCGACCTTGATCTGCATCGGGTAGCCGAGCCACCCGAAGATGTCGATGTTGTCCCAACCCTCCTTGTTGTCACCCCGCGGCGGGTAGTAGTTGATCCTCACCTTGTGGTACACGTTGCCGTACAGGTCGGGGTTTTTCGACGGCTCGAGGATGTCTTCCAGCACGCCCAGCTTGGATTCCTCCTTGGTCTTGAAGTTTTCCGGGGCGTCGAGCACCTCGCCGTCACGGTTGCCGAGGATGTTGGTGGAGTACCACCCGGCCAGCCCCAACTGACGGGCCTTGAGCATTGGTGCCAGCACCGTCTTGATCATTGTCTGGCCGGTCTTGAAGTCCTTGCCGCTGATCGGCAGGTTCTTGTCGGTAGCCAGTTGGCGCAACACCGGGGTGTCAACGGTCAGGTTCGGCGCGCCGTTGGCGAACGGCACGCCCTCTAGCAGAGCGGCGTAGGCGTAGAGCATCGACGGTGCGATCGTCGGGTCGTTGGCGTCGATCGCCTTTTCGAAGCTCTCGAGGTTCATGTGCGCCGGGCCGGGCTCGATGTATATCTCGGTGCTCGCAGTCCAGATCATCACCACTCGTTCCAGCTTGTTCTCGTCGCGGAACCGGTTGATGTCCTCGCGGATGCTTTCCAGCATCGCCCGCTTGCTTGAGAGCCGCTTGATGTGGTCGCCGGTCAGGCGGGTGGCGTACTGATGCTCGAAGGCAGCTTCCATCGGGCGAATGTCGCGCAGCGTCTCGGCGATCGCCTCGAGGTGCTTGCCGCCCTCCAGTACGCCGGCACGCGACGCTGCAACGTAGGCGTCGTCGGGAAACACGTCCCAAGATCCGAAGACGATGTCGTCGAGCTTGGCAAGGGGCACGAAGTCCTTGACCAGCGGACTGCGACCGTCGGTGCGCTTGCCCAGTCGGATCGTGCCCATCTGGGTGAGGCTGCCGATCGGCAGGGCCATGCCCCGTTTGACCAACTCGACGCCGGCGATCAACGTGGAAGCCACAGCGCCCAACCCGACAGTGAGCACGCCGAGGCGGCCCGTAGCAGGGGCGATGTTGGGGGACGGGGGAGTAGACATGAGCTCAGGCTAGAACGTCGCATCATCCCCCGGCCTCCTCGCCGGTGGGGTCCTACACTTCTGACACGTGACGACCCCACCAGACAGCTTCGAACGGACCTCGGCAGGGGCGGTGTTGATGAACGGCCTGCGGTTGCGCGATGAGATAGTCGACAGCCTGCGGACCACGATCGAGGCGGCGGGCTCGCCTCCGGTGTGTCTCGCCACGGTGCTCGTCGGCGACGACCCGCCGAGCCACAGCTACGTGCGTATGAAGCACGTGCGCGCAGCCAAGGCAGGCATGATCAGTCGCAGCGAGACACTGCCGTCCACCGCCACCCAGGAAGAGGTGGAGGCACTCGTATGCGGTCTCGTAGGCGACCCGAGCGTGCATGGGATCCTGGTGCAGAGCCCGCTTCCGAACGGCTTGAACGAGGATGCAGTGCTGGCGTTGATCCCTGCCGACAAGGACGTCGACGGGCTTACAGTGGAGTCGATGGGCCGCCTCGTGCGCGGCCTGCCGGGCCTGGTGGGGTGCACGCCGCTGGGCGTGATGCGCCTGCTGCAGCGCTACGGCGTGGCCACCTCGGGGAAGCGGGCGGTGGTGATCGGCCGCTCGATGCTTGTCGGGCTGCCGGTGTCGTTGCTGCTGGCCCGCAAGGGCATCGACGCGACGGTGACGATGGCCCATAGCCGAACCGCCGACCTGGTCGAACTGTGCCGCTCCGCCGACATCATCGTGGCGGCGGCCGGCCAGGCGGGGATCATCACCGCTGCGCACGTCAAACCTGGCGCTGCGGTCGTCGACGTCGGGGTGTCGCGGTCGGCCTCGGGAGTGGTCGGAGACGTGCTGTTCGACGAAGTGCAGGCAGTTGCCGGAGCGATCACCCCGATGCCCGGCGGCACCGGACCGATGACGGTCGCCTGCCTGCTCGAGAACACACTGGCCGCCGCCCGTCTGCAGCACGCCTTCCCGGCCGCTTAGCCCGGCCGCTCGCCCAGCCCGGTGATCGGAGTGCGCAGCAGGCGGTCTAACCGCTCACCGGCGTGACCGGCGTGGCCTTTTCGCTCGGCTCGGTGATCGGAGTGCGCAGCAGGCGGTCTAACCGCTCACCGGCGTGACTGGCGTGGTCAGCTCGCTCGGCCCGGTGATCGGAGTGCGCAGCAGGCGGTCTCACCGCTCACCGGCGTGGTCGGCGTGGCCTGCTCGCGTGACCGGCGTGGCCTGCTCGCTCGCCCGGCGTGGCCGGCGTGACCGGGCGATTCAGGAGGGAAGTTGCGTGGGCCCGGGCAGCGTGGCACACTTCATAGCGATGCATACCGCCGCCAACATTGTCGTAGTACTCATCGCGTAGACGCACGCCTCCACATCGCGTGCGTCACTGGCCTCCCAACCGGGAGGCCGTTTCATTTTTCGGCACAGTTCAGAACACGCCATTTCGGCACACAAACATCACTCGGCACGGTTCGTGAAGGGAAAGACATGAAGATCACCGGGGCGCAGGCCCTCATCAAGGCACTGGAGAAGGAGAACACCGAGGTGATCTTCGGACTCCCCGGTGGCTGCATCCTGCCGGCCTATGACCCGCTGCTCGACTCCCCGATCCGCCACGTGCTGGTGCGTCACGAGCAAGGCGCCGGGCACATGGCCGAGGGCTACGCCCACGTCACCGGTCGCCCCGGAGTGGCGATGGTCACCAGCGGGCCGGCGGCGACAAACATGGTCACTCCATTGATGGATGCTTACATGGACTCGATCCCGATGGTCTGCATAACCGGCCAGGTGGCCACCACGGCAATAGGCACCGATGCGTTTCAGGAATGCGACACGATCGGCATCACCCGCAGCGTGACCAAGCACAACGAGTTGATCATGACGGCCGACGACGTGCCGATGGTGGTGCGCCAGGCGTTCCACATCGCCACTACCGGGCGGCCTGGCCCGACTCTGATCGATGTGCCGAAGGACGTGTTGCAGGGCGAGATGGAGTGGCACTGGCCGAGCGACGACGAGGTTGTCGACAGCCTGCCCGGCTACCGTCCGAACACCAAGGGCCACCCACGGATGATCAAGGAGGCCGCCAGGCTGATCCTTTCCAGCGAGCGCCCGATCCTGTATGTCGGCGGGGGGGTGTTGAAGGCTCATGCGGCCTCGGTGTTGCGCGAATTGGCCGAGCTCACCGGCATCCACGTAGTCACCACGTTGATGGCCCGCGGTTCGTTCCCCGATGATCATCCGTTGTGCCTGGGGATGCCCGGTATGCACGGCAATGCCACCGCGGTCACCGCGATGCAGCGCGCCGACCTGCTGGTTGCCCTCGGCGCCCGCTTCGACGACCGCATCACGGGCAAGATCTCGGCGTTCGCTCCCGACGCGAAGATCATCCACGTCGACATCGACCCCGCCGAGCAGGGCAAGGTGCGACGCCCCGATGTGCCGATCGTCGGCGATTGTCGCCAGGTGATCGAGGAGATCGTCAAGGCCATCCGCGCGTTGCGTGACAGCGGCGTCGAGCAAGCCGACATCTCCGCTTGGAAGAGCCGGATCAGCGGGTGGCGCGAGCAGTTCCCGCTGGCCTACGAGGCCAGTGAGCCGGGCGACGAGTTGAAGCCGCAGTTCTGCCTCGAGCAACTGCGCGACAGAGCACCGGAGGGCACCATCTTGGTCAGCGGTGTGGGTCAGCACCAGATGTGGTCCAGCCAGTACTGGCGATTCAACGAGCCGTACACCTGGGTCAACTCCGGTGGCCTCGGCACGATGGGCTTCTGCGTCCCCGCAGCCATCGGTGCAAAGGTCGGCCGCCCGGACCGCACGGTATGGGCGGTCGACGGTGACGGCTGCTTCCAGATGACTGCCCAGGAACTGGTCACTGCCAGCGTCGAGCGCATCCCGATCAAGGTGGCGATCCTGAACAACAGCTACCTCGGCATGGTCCGTCAATGGCAGGAGATGTTCTACGAGGAGCGTTACAGCGATGTCTACCTTTCGCCGGAGCTACCCGATTTTGTCAAGTGGGCCGAGGCGATGGGGTGCGTCGGCATCCGCGTCGACAGCCCGGAGGAGGTTGGGCCGGCGATCGACAAGGCCAACTCGGTCGACGACCGCCCGGTGGTCGTCGACTTCCGTGTGGACGCACGCGAGAAGGTCTTCCCGATGGTGCCGGCCGGGGCGAGCAACGACGATCTTGTTCTTCCCGCATTTCAGCAGGCCCGTCGTGGAGGTTTGAAGTGACCATGACAAACCACCACATCCTCAGCGTCCTGGTTCAGAACCGCCCCGGCGTGCTGGCCCGGGTTGCCGGGCTGTTCGCCAGACGGAACTACAACATCTTCTCCCTCGCGGTGGCACCCGCCGAGCAGGACGGGTTCAGCCGCATCACGGTGTGCGTCGACGTGGAGGACACGCCGTTGGAGCAAATCGTCAAGCAGCTGTTCAAGCTGATCGAGGTCGTCAAGATCAGTGAGCTAGATCCGCGGGATTCCGTGGAGCGCGAGTTGCTGCTGGCAACGGTGCGCGCCGATGGCGGCCACCGCGGTCAGATCGTCGAGTTGATGACCATCTTCGAAGGCAAGATCCTCGCTGTCGGCACCGAGGCGGTCACCGTCAGCTTGGAGGGTCACCCCGACAAGCTCGATGACTTTGAGGATCTACTCGCCGGATATGGCATCGTTGAGCTGCAACGCACCGGACGGGTGGCGTTGCCCAAGCTCGACCGAAGAACCACAGAACGCAGCGGACGCTTGCGCGCCGCCCATACGACCAAGGGAAAGGCTGGCTGAGATGGCCGCGAAGATGTACTACGAGCAGGATGCCGATCCGTCGATCATCCGGGGCCGCAAGGTGGCCATCATCGGCTACGGCAGCCAGGGCCATGCTCACGCATTGAACCTGAAGGAGTCCGGTGTGCCGGTCGTCGTCGGTTTGCGAGAGGGCTCCAAGTCCGCTGCCAAGGCGGATGCCGCCGGCCTCAAGGTGATGGGCATCGCCGAGGCCGCCAAGTGGGGCGACGTCATCATGTTGACGATGCCCGACACCGAGCAGAAGGCCACTTACGACGAGTTCATCAAGCCCTACATGCGCAAGGGCAAGGCGCTCGCGTTCGCCCACGGCTTCAACATCCGGTTCAAGCGGATCCGTCCACCGAAGTCCGTCGACGTGATCATGATCGCCCCCAAAGGCCCCGGCCACCTGGTGCGGCGCACCTACACCGAGGGTGGAGGCGTACCGTGCCTGATCGCGGTGCACCAGGACCCGTCCGGCAACGCACATGGTTTGGCCCTGAGCTACGCCGAAGCGATCGGTGGCGCCCGTGCCGGTGTGATCGAGACCACCTTCGCGGAGGAAACCGAGACCGATCTGTTCGGTGAGCAGGTGGTGTTGTGCGGTGGGTTGACGTCGCTGGTGCAGGCCGGGTTCGACACGTTGGTGGAGGCCGGTTACCAGCCGGAGATGGCATATTTTGAATGCCTCCACGAGGTGAAGTTGATCGTCGACCTGATGTACGAGGAAGGCATCGCCGGGATGCGCTACTCGATCAGTGACACCGCCGAATACGGCGACGTCACCCGAGGGCCGCGCATCGTCAACGCCAAGACCAGGGCGGAGATGAAGAAGATCCTCAAGGAGATCCAGTCCGGCAAGTTCGCCAAGGAGTGGGTGGCTGAGAGTGAGAGTGGTCGTGGCCATTTCAACGAACTGCGCGCCGCCGGCGCTGCTCATCCGATCGAAGAGGTAGGTGGCAGGCTTCGTTCGATGATGCCGTTCCTCGGTGCCGGAAAGCAGAAGGTGGCCGACGTCAGCGGCGGCTGATCAATAGTCGACTTGATCAGTCGGGATTCAGCCGATACTGTGGCGTTCATGAGCGCACAGTGGGGTTTTGATACACGCCAGATTCATGTCGGTGGTGAGCCCGATCCGACGACGGGTGCCAGGACGGTGCCGATCTATCAGACGACGGCGTTCGAGTTCCGAGATGCCAAGCACGCCCAGGATCTGTTCGCGCTGACGGAGATGGGCAACATCTACACCCGCATCATGAACCCCACCCATGGTGCGTTCGAGGCTCGCATCAGCAGCCTTGAAGGCGGCGTCACCACCGCCGTCGGGCTGCCCGGGGCACTGGCAACCTCCAGCGGTCAGGCTGCCACGACGATGGCCGTCCTCACCCTGGCGGAAGCCGGCGACCACATAGTGGCCAGCCCGTCGCTGTACGGCGGCACCTACAACCTGTTCCACTACACGTTTGCCAAGCTCGGTCTGGAAGTCACATTCGTCGACGACCCCGACGATCTCGAGCAGTGGCGTGCAGCGATTCGCCCTAACACGAAGGCGTTCTTCGGCGAGGTGCTCTCCAACCCGAAGAACGACGTGTTCGACATCGAAGGCGTCAGCAAGGTGGCTCACGACAACGGCATCCCGCTGATCGTCGACAACACCGTGCCCACCCCCTACCTGATCCGTCCGTTCGAGTGGGGCGCCGACATCGTCGTGCACAGCGCGACCAAGTTCATCTGCGGCCACGGCACGTCGATGGGCGGAGCGATCGTCGATGGCGGCACGTTCGACTACGGCGCCAGTGGGCGCTTCCCGAACTTCACCGAGCCCGACCCCAGCTATCACGGACTGGCCTACTGGCCGGCCCTCGGCCATGGAGCGTTCATCATCAAGGCCCGGGTGCAGGTGCTGCGCGACATTGGTGCGGCGACCACTCCACTGAACGCGTTCCTCTTCCTGCAGGGGCTGGAGACATTGAGCCTGCGGATGGACCGGCACTTCTCAAACGCCGCCAAGGTGGCCGAGTTCCTCGCCGCGCACGATGAGGTTGAGAGCGTCAACTATGCCGGGCTGGAGACCAGCCCGTGGCATGAGCGGGCCAAGAAGTACGGCCGCGGCAAGGGGTACGGCAGCGTCATCGCGTTCATCATCAAGGGTGGCTCGGAGGCTGGACAGAAGTTCGTCGGGGGCCTCGAACTGCACAGCCACGTGGCCAACATCGGCGACGTACGCAGCCTCGTGATCCACCCCGCCAGCACCACGCACAGCCAGCTCACCGAGCAGGAGCAGGCCTCCGGTGGGGTCTACCCGGGGCTGGTGCGCCTCAGCGTCGGGTTGGAGAACATCGAGGACATCCTTGCCGACCTGGAGGCCGGGTTCCGCGCCGCCAAGGGCGGCTGAGCATCACGACGGTTCGTCGGTTCCTTCGCCGTGTTGCTCGCGGAGGAACCGTTCGAACTCGGCGGCAAGGTCTTCGCCGCTGGGCATCTCTGCTTCCGCCCTGCGGTCGTATTCCGATTCGAGCATCCGCACGTATGCCGCGGCCTGGTCGTCTTCGGCGACCGCCTCGTCGTGCAACGTGCGCCAGCGCATAGCGTCCTCCGCTAGTCGGGCGTGGCCGGTAGGCACGCCGAGCACATGCTCGAGGTGGCGCAACAGGGCGATCGACGACTGCGGGTGCTTGGCGTTGCCGAGGTAGTGCGGCACACCGACGCGCAGTGACACGGCAGGGATCGCGGCGGCGTCCAATCGCTGCTGGAGGACGCCGACGAGCCCGGTGATGCCCTGATACTGCGGGCGCCGCAGGCCGAGCGCCTTGATCAATCCGTCGTTGGTGGAACTGCCGACCACCAGCGGCAACCGCGAGTGAGGAACTGCCTCAGCGGCGGCGCCGACGGTGACCACTACCTCGCATGCCAGGCGTCGGGCAACGGTGAGGATGCAATCGACGAAGGTTGCGTAGCGCAGATGGGGCTCGACCCCGGTCAGCAGCACCAGGTCGTGGGCCCCGCCCGCGATTCGGGCGATGCGGAACTCGTTCTCCGGCCACACAGTGGTGCGCACGTCGTCCTCGTCGAGTTCGGTGAGTGGGCGCTCCTGGGTGAAGTCGAAGAAGGGGTCGGGGTCGATGGCCGCCACCACCGGGGCGATGTGCTCGATGAGCATCTCCTCGAGCGCGTCGGTGGCGGCCTGGGCGACGTCGAACCAGCCCCGCAGAGCGATCACCATGATCGGGTGGTTCAGCCGGGACAGGCCCTCGAACTCGGTGGTCAGCACGTCGTCGACGTTCACGCCTGCAGGCACCCTACGACGTGATCGATGCATGCCGTAAGAGCCTCGACGTCGGCGGGTTCCACGGCTGGGAACATGCCGATGCGCAACTGGTTGCGACCAAGTTTGCGGTAGCTCTCGGTGTCCACGATGCCGTTGGCGCGCAGCGCAGCGCACACTGCGGCCGCCTGTACACCGTCGTGGGCCGGGTCGGCCAGATCGATGGTGCCAACCACGCTGGAACGCTTCGCCGGATCGCTGACGAACGGTGTGGCCCACGACCGCGCCTCGGCCCAGCCGTAAAGGTTGGCGGCGGAGGTCTGGGTGCGCTCCACGCACCAGCCGAGTCCGCC
>JBDSMK010000108.1:0-4026 GCA_039915905.1 Ilumatobacteraceae bacterium | reverse complement strand
TTCAGCGGCGAACACAGACTCTTCAGCGGCGACCGACGCCGAACTATGAGCGGTCGGTGGCCAGCACCTCGATCAGCAACTCCAGCGCGGCCGAAGCAAACGCCACCATGTTCTCGGCTCGGCCGTCGATGCCTGTGAGTACATGTCGGGTGGCCGACACCGGTCCTGACACGGATACCCAGGCGTGCCCGGCGGGATCCCCGTAGCGGTTTGGCGGACCCGCCGCTCCTGCTTCTGCCAGCCCCCAGGTGGCACCTAGTTTCGACGCCACTGACTCGGCGAGATAGCCGGCGAACTGCTCGGTGGCGCCGCGCATCCCGGCTGGCGGCTCGATCGCGCCCGCCATGAACGCCTTGCTGGCCGCAAGCGTGTAGATCACCGCCCCGCCTACGTAGTACGCGGAGGCCCCCGGCACCGACAGCAGGCTCGCAGAGATCAGGCCACCGGCGGAGCCCTCGGCAACAGCGATCGTCTCGCCGCGGGAGCGCAATGCCTCGGCGGCCTGGGCTGCCAAGTCGTTCAGTAGAGGGGTCACCACGGCACCAGCTTGCTGCGTGGCTACACCCCAGGCACCATCGGCCCGACGATCGCGGGACCCGATGGATCAGGCGTCGCGACGGTTGAGCAACGCCGCGGCGACGGCCACGGCCACAACCGCGTATACGCAGAACACGATGAATCCGCGCCACGGCGAAAGTGAGGCGTTGTCCGAGCCGAACGACATCAGCGCCTGCCCCGCGTTGCTCGGCAACCACTTGTTGATCCGGTCTCCCCACGTCTGCGGGAGTGCCGAGGCAATTACCGGGAGGACCAGGATCACGCCGACAAACACGCCGATCGCGCCGGCCACGTTGCGGATGATGGCTCCGATCCCGATCGTGAGTGCGGCCACGACGGTCAGGTAGAGCCCGATCCCGATCACCGACCGGGCCACGTTGGGCGTGGTCCACGTTGTCTGGATGTGCTGCGCCGACAGGATCCGTTGACTAGCGAAAAAGGTGAGCACGGCCAAAGGGACCATCGTCACCAGCGTCAAAGTGGTGAACACCACCAGCTTCGCCCACAGCACAGGTAACCGCTTCGGTACAGCGGCGAGCGTGGCGCGGATCATCCCGCCCGAGTACTCGCCGGCGATCAACAGCACCCCGAGAACACCCACCGCGAGCTGAGCGAGGTTGAAGCCGGACATCGGATCGGCCAGTGGGTTGAAGCGGGCCTTCTGCCTCACGCGCATGTTCGCCCAGTCCCGTTCGGTCGACCATGCGATCGCGATTCCGATGCCGGGGATCGAGATGATCGCCAGAGCCATGGTCAGCCACGACGAACGCAACGAGCGCATCTTCAGCCACTCCGACCGCACGACACGTCCCTGGGACACGCGTAACCGGTCGAGTTCAGCCACCGGCAGCGCGGGAACTACCACGTCGACGGCGATTGCGGCGGAGCTCACGACACCGCTCCAACAGGCGCTTGGAACTCCAACGACTCGTGCGTCAGTTGCATGAATGCCTCCTCCAGTGATGTCTGGTGAGGCGTCAACTCGTGGATCGCAATGCCGTGCAGGGCAGCGATGTCACCGATCTGGTCGCTGGTCAGCCCGGAGACCTCGATACGTCCGGGCGCCACCGCGACCAAGTCGACGAGAGGGCCGACGAGCACCTCCCGAAGCCGTTCTGCATCGGGAGATCGCACGAATACAAGATCGGCGGACGCCTGCCTGGTGAAGTCGCTGACCGACATATCGGCGATCAATCGACCCCGGCCGATCACGATCAGGTGCTCCGCGGTGAGCGCCATCTCCGACATCAAGTGCGACGACACGAACACAGTCCTGCCCTCGCGCGCCAGCGCACGCAGCAGGTTCCGGATCCACAGGATCCCGTCCGGGTCGAGGCCATTGACGGGCTCGTCGAGGATCAGCGTCGCCGGATCACCGAGCAACGCGGTGGCAATGCCAAGGCGCTGTCCCATTCCGAGCGAGAAGCTGCCGACGCGCTTCGAGGCGACCTTGGACAGTCCCACCAACTCCAGCAGTACGTCGACGCGGCGGGCAGAAATGCCGTGCGTGCGGGCCAAGACCGGCAAATGGTTGCGGGCCGTGCGACCGTTCTGCACGGCGCGGGCCTCGAGCAGTGCTCCAACTTCGTGCAACGGTGCCCGGTGGTCGCGATACTGCCGCCCGTTGACGATGACCGAGCCTTCGGTCGGCGCGTCCAACCCGACGATCATTCGCATCGTCGTCGACTTGCCGGCCCCGTTGGGCCCGAGAAAGCCGGTGACGACGCCCGGCTCGACACGGAACGTCAATCCATCGACGGCCAAGTTGTCGCCATAGCG
The DNA here is from genome assembly GCA_039915905.1 of Ilumatobacteraceae bacterium. Classification (GTDB taxonomy): domain Bacteria; phylum Actinomycetota; class Acidimicrobiia; order Acidimicrobiales; family Ilumatobacteraceae; genus JAODBQ01. The sequence goes on along the minus strand of JBDSMK010000108.1, from coordinate 1,689 downwards.
CTTGACCAGGTTGTCTGCTTGGATCATCACCATCTCCTGCCGGAGCGTGACGGTACGCCCGAATGGTGCGCCGTGACAGCGCCCCAGGTTGGAGTTGGATAAGACTTGCGTCCGCAGTCGGGCCGACGGATCAGCTGCGATGGAACTCCCGGATCACCCGGCCCGGCCGAGCCCCAGTGTTGTTGCCCTGCTCGGTAACGACCACACCGTTGACCAGTGTGGCTGCATAGCCGCTGGCTCGAATCTTGAAGCGTCCGGCCCCGTTGGGGAAGTCGTTCTCGTAGGTCGGCTGCTGCGACGCCAGCCGATCTATGTCGAACACGTTGATGTCGGCGTGGTTGTCGACGCGCAGCGTGCCACGGTCCTTCAGCCCGAGCACGGCAGCAGGCATACCGCTGAGACGGCGCACGGCCTCTGGCAGTGACACCATCCCACGTGTGCGGTGCCAGTACGTCAGGTAGTGGGTACTCATGTCGGCGTCGCAGATCTGACCGGCGTGAGCCCCCGTGTCAGCCAGGCCGGGATACACGTGCTCCATTGCCAGCACATCGGCCAGGCCATCGACGTTGCGGTTGAAGAACCAGGTGTTGAACAACTCGTGGCCGTCGCTGGCGATGAGGCGGTCGATGATGAACTCGATCGGGTGTACACCGAGCTCCTCGGCCTGCTGTGCGACAGAACGTCCGTTGGTCTCGTTGTAGTCCGGTGATGGCCCGGTGCCGAGTGGGTAAATGTGACCGGGGTCGTAGTACAACCCCTTGGACACGCCATCGGCTACGAGTTCGGCGCGCAATGCCGGATCCTTCAGAACGGCGACCCGATCGGCCAGCGTGGGCAATGCCAGCAGCGCCTTCCACTTGGCACTCTTCACCGGCGAAACCTGAGCGAGACCGCACAGCGTGCCGCTCGGGCGAGTCTGGCTGGCCATCGTCATCCGCCCCGTGTTGCGGTTGACATCGCTGAGGAACGAGCGGAAGAACTCGACCCCGGCGCCGGGCGAGTTGCCTGCACCGCCGGAGAACAGCACGTCGCCGCATGATCTGGCCATCTCCCGCAACAACCTCAGTTCCTCGCCAGGTTTGGTGGCGAAGTCGTTGACAGACTGGAACAGCCCGCCTCCGGCAGCGTTCATCCCGTCGGCGACAGCAAGGTACTCGTCGAGAGATGCCAGCGTGCCGGGCACGTACCGGCCGTCCGGGATCGTGTGCAGCAAGATCCGCGAGGTCGAGAACCCGACCGCGCCGCCGGAGACGGACTCCTCGGCGATGTCGCGGATGCGGTTCAACTCTGTCGGCGTCGGTGTCTCGGCACCCAACGAGCGCTCACCCATCACGTGGTACCGCACAGCGCAGTGGCCGACCATCCCGACGATGTTCAACGACGGCTGCATCCGCTGAACCGCGTCGAGGTACTCCGGATACGTCGTCCAATCCCAACCGATGTTTTCGAGGATCGCAGCACGCGGCACGTCCTCGACGCTCTCCATCATCTCCGCAAGGAACACGCGGTCGTCAGGCCTAACGGGGGCAAACGTCACGCCGCAGTTGCCCATCAACACCGTGGTCACCCCGTGCCATGAACTGGACGTCATCATCGGATCCCACGCGACCTGCGCGTCGAGGTGCGTGTGCAGATCGATGAAGCCGGGAGAAACGATCAACCCCGCAGCGTCGATCTCGCTGGTCGCGG
>JBDSMK010000064.1:0-12197 GCA_039915905.1 Ilumatobacteraceae bacterium | reverse complement strand
GACCGGCGATTCGCCTGGAACGGGACGCCGGCCAACCAGCCGCCGATGCGCTTCGGCATCTTCATGCCGCCGATGCATCCGGTCGGACAGAACCCGACGCTGAGCATCCGGCGCGACATCGAGTTGGTGCAGCACCTCGACCGGCTCGGCTTCGACGAGGCGTGGATCGGTGAGCACCACTCCAGCGGTTTCGAGACCATCGCCTCACCCGAGGTGTTCATCGCACACGCCGCTGCCGTGACCGAGCGGATCAAGCTCGGCACCGGCGTCAACTCGCTGCCGTACCACCACCCGTTGATCCTCGCCGACCGGATCGTGATGCTCGACCACTTGACCCGCGGACGGATGATGTTCGGTGTCGGGCCGGGGCAGCTGACCTCCGACGCGACGATGTTGGGCATCGACACCAACCAGCAGCGGCGGATGATGGAGGAGAGCTTCGACGTCATCATGCGCTTGTTCAGCGGCGAGATCGTCACTGCGGAGACCGACTGGTTCACCCTGCGTGAGGGTCGGCTGCAGCTACGGCCGTTCTCCAACTTCGACATCGCGGTGGCCGCGTCGATCTCCCCGTCGGGGCCGAAGACCGCCGGGCGCTACGGGGTCGGTCTGCTGTCGGTCGCGGCGACCAACCCGGCGGGGTTCGAGAACCTCGCCGAGCACTGGAAGGTGATGGAGGAGCAGTCGGTCGAGCACGGATTCACCGTCGATCGGTCGAAGTGGCGGATGATGGGTCCGATGTACCTCGCCGACAGCGTCGACCAGGCGATGAAGGACTGCGAGTACGGGCTCGAGCGGGTGATGGACTATCTGGCGCATGTCGTGCCGACCGGACTGACGGCCGCCACCAACTATCGCGACCGGGTCAAGGAGATGAACGAGACTGGTTCCGGAGTCGTCGGTACGCCGGACATGGCGATCGCCCAGATCCAGCGGCTGATCGACCAGAGCGGCGGGTTCGGCACGTACCTCGTGTTCGGTGGCGACCTCGCCGATCACGCCCAGACGCTGCGCTCCTACGAGCTGTTCGCCCAGTACGTGATGCCGCACTTCCAGCACCAGATCGCCCCGCCGCAGGCGTCCTATGACTGGATCCTCGGCACCGGCTACAAGTTCGTCGGGGCGACCGTCGCCGCCATCGACAAGGCCCGCGCCGAGTACGCCGCAGAACGCGGCGAGCCGGCACCCGTGCCTCTCGCTGGTGAACCAGCGGCAACCACGTGAGCCAGCCGCAGACGCCCAGGGCGCCGTCGGCTCGAAGCGGGCCCGAATCGAGAGGTCGGTGCGTGCTAACTTCGGCTCGTTGTCGTGCGAGTCAAAGTTGAGCGAGTTGTCGGAAGAGGGTGCGCGGAGTCGTGCGCTCGCGGTCGCGTTGGAGCCGGTCGTCGGGTCGGTGTACTTTGCTCCGGAGGCACACGCAGCGTACGCCGAGCTCGGATTCGGCCCTAGTACCGGGCCAATCACGGGCGATGCGTGGGCCGAGGCGCATTGGGGCCAGGTCCAGATGCCGGATGGAGTGGCGTACTTCGCCAGCCGCGGTGGGATCCTGGGCCAGGTTCGAGGTGAGGTGGTAGCGGCAGCGTTTGGTGTCTTCAACCCGGCGGCGGTCGTCGCCTCCATCGAGCATGCCTGGTCGATCACTAACGCCGACCTCGTCGTGGCCGCGCGAACACGGGGAGCTGTCGCCCAACTGGAGCGGATCCTCGGCCCTGCTCCGGAGGGGATCGAGTGGGTGATCGAGTTGCTCGGTCGCGCCGTCGCCCCGTTGTCGACCATCGGACGGCCGATGTTCGCCGGGCTCCGCGCACTGGAGATGCCGGTCGATCCGATCGGCAGGATGTGGCGCCTCGGCGACATGCTGCGCGAGTACCGGGGTGATGCACACGTCGCCGCGGCCGGCGCAGCGCTGCTCGACGGATGCTCGTTGCAGGTCCTGACCGAGCGCTGTGCGGGCATGCCGCCTCGCTCGTACGCGGCTGGTCGCGGGTGGGACGCGACACAACTGGGCGCCGCAGAGGTGCTCCTGACGCGGCTCGGTCTGCTCGAACACGGTCGAGCCTCGACCGCCGGGATGGCGGCGCGCGAGGCGCTGGAAGCCGAGACCGACCGGCTGTGCGCCCCGATGGTGGCAGAACTCGGCGACGACATCGTAGAGCTCGTCGGCCGACTCCAGGCGTGGGGGACTGTGGTGCGCGCCGCCAACGGCTACTACCCCTCGTCGCCACAGGAGGCGGTGCTGTCGGCCGGCGTCCAGGTGTGGATGCGCGGTAACGGTCTCGCCCCCTTCGCCGGCGCAGCCGCGTGAGCGACGTGAGCGACGTGAGCGAGGCAGCTCGCTTGCTGCGTAACGTCCTCGAGCCGATCGCCTCGAACGTGTACTTCTCGCCCGATGTCAACGCGGCGTTCGAAACACTCGGGTTCGGGCCCGGCGTCAGTGCCGCCGGTTGTCTGACCATTGCCGAACCTTCCAGCTACTACTGCAGCCGGGCCGCATGCATGGGCCAAGTGCCAGGCCAGGTGGTTGTCGCAGCGTTCGGGGTGTTCAGCCCGAAGCTGATCGTGCCGGCCGTCGAACGCGGATGGTCGATCGCAAGTGCCGGCGAGGTGCTGGCCGCTCGCGAGCGTGGCGCAACGGCCTCGTTGGCGCGGATACTCGGCGAACAGCCGGCGCTGCCAACCGCTACCGCCGTGCTGCAGCGCGCCGCCGCCGCCGGTTCGGAAAGCGGCCGCTTCCTCTACGCCGGGTTGCGCTCGCTGGAACCCCCTCGCGATCCGTGGGGAGCGTTCTGGCGCGCCGTTGACATGATCCGCGAACACCGCGGTGACTCACACATCGCGGCATGGATCTCCACTGGCCTCGACGCCGTCGAGATCGGCCTGTTGACCGAGATGTACTACGGCATGCCCAGCAAGCGCTACCACCGCACCAGGGGATGGAGCGACGCCGATCTCGACGCCGGACTCCATCGCCTCCGCGATCGCGGCCTGGTTGACGAGCAGTTGCCAGCCCTCACCGAGCCTGGCAGGCAGTTGCGTGAGTCGATCGAGGTGGCGACAGACGTCCAACAACGAGCCATCCTCGATGCAATCGGAGCCGACCTCGATCAGCTCGTCGGCACCGTCGGTCCGTGGTCTGCGGCGATCGTCGCCGCCGGCGGGTTCCCGCGCAGCGTCGACCAGATCCCCCCAACGTGGGGCAGCTCGCCCGACTGAGCCACGCGCCGCGGCGCTCATCACCGATCGCCGGGCACGCTCATCTCGGCAAGCCGATCGGGCGGTCTGCCGCCTGACGTTGGCCACACCGCCCTCTGCCAGAATGGCGGGATGTCCGAAAGAGTCACCATCACCCAAGCCGACGGCGTGGCCGACGTGCGCATGAGCAGGCCCGACAAGCGCAACGCCCTCGACGGCGCAATGTTCAGCGCGTTGGCGGAGGCCGGCGAGGAACTCAAGTCCGCTGCAGGGCTGCGAGCGGTCGTCCTCAGCGGCGAGGGATCGTCGTTCTGCGCCGGCCTCGACTTTTCCTCGTTCCAGTCGATGGCCGGCGGTGATCGGGCGGCGGCGAGTGCTGAAGGCAGTCCGGGCACGATCAAGGAAGGGCGCATCACTCACCTCGGCCAGCAGGTCGCGTGGGTCTGGCAGGAGGTGCCGGTGCCGGTCATAGCTGCGGTTCACGGACACGCGCTTGGTGGTGGCATCCAGATCGCCCTCGGTGCCGACATCCGCATCGTGCACCCGGACACGCAGATGAGTGTGCGCGAGGTGCACTGGGGGCTGGTGCCCGACATGAGCGGCACGATGACCTTGGCACGGCTGGTGCGTGCCGACGTGGCCAAGGACTTGATCTTCAGCGCTCGTGTGTTCGACGGGCGCGAAGCGTTCGCCCTCGGACTGGCGACCCGTCTCTCTGAACACCCCCTCGACGATGCGTTGGCGCTCGCCGCGGAGATCGCCGGACGCAGCCCGGATGCGGTGCGCGGTGCCAAGCAGCTGATCAACGGCCTGCTCAACCAGGGCGCAGCCGAGCAGTTCGCCGAGGAGCGGCGGATCATCGGTTCACTGATCGGCAAGCCGAACCAGGTAGAAGCTGTGATGGCCAACTTCGAAAAGCGTCCGGCGAAATTTGCTGATCCTGTGGCGACCCGATGAGCGCCTCCGGCGGTTCCGTGATGCCCGGCGATATCGACCCGGACAAGCTCAAGCTGTACTCCTTCCAGGTATTCACCAAGTTGGAGGGTGCAGTGACCGCCGGCATGATCCACCTAGGCGACCAGCTCGGGCTGTATACCGCGATGCGCGAAGCAGGGCGGCCGCTGACAGTCGGACAACTGGCTTCGGCCACGCAGCTGCACGAACGGTGGGTGCAGGAGTGGGCTCACAACCAGGCCGCTGCGCAGCTGATCATCGTCGGGGCCGACGCTGGCGAGAACGAGACGTTCGCGTTGTCGCCCGAGGCCGCCGCGGTACTCGCCGACCCGCAGCATCCCGCCTTCGGGATGGGCATGTTCCATCGCCTTCCCCAGACGATGCGGGCTCTCGATCACGTTCGTGAGAGCTTCCGCACCGGCCTCGGCCTGGACTACGACAGCCACGGCCCCGAGGGTGCTGTCGGCATCGAACGCAGCTTCGAGCCATGGAACCGCGCGTTCCTGTTGCCCGCCGTGCTGCCGGAGCTGGACGGTGTGGTGGATAAATTGCGTGCCGGTGCCGAGGTAGCAGACATCGGTTGCGGTGCCGGCAGTGCTGTGATGCAGATGGCCGCGGCGTTTCCGGCTTCGAGGTTCCGCGGCTACGACATCTCGCACTACGCGCTCGAGCGCGCCCAGGCCAAGCTGCAAGCTGCCGGGGCGACAAACGTCCAGTTCCAGGACCCGCGCGACAACCCATTGCCGAGCGACGGATCGGTGGACTTCGTCACCACCTTCGACTGCATTCACGACATGACCCACCCGCAGGAGATGATGGCGGCCATCCGCGCCGCGATCGCCGAAGACGGCACCTGGCTGCTGGTCGACATCAAAGCCCGCGACACGTTTGCGGAGAACGTCACGAAGAACCCGATGGCGTCGCTGATGTACGGCATCAGCGTGCTGAGTTGCATGTCCTCCGCGCTCAGCGAGGAAGGTGGTGCAGGCCTCGGCACCCTCGGGCTGTCGGAAAACAAGGCCAGGGCAATGACCGAGACCGCTGGGTTCAGTCGGTTCCGGCGCCTCCCCGTGGACCACAGTGTGAACGCGTTCTACGAGGTACGTATCTGAGGCAAGCTAGAGCGCTGCGGTTCAGGTCACCTCGATGATCTGCAGGGTGCGGCTGGCGAACAGCCACTCGCCGCCGTCACGTACGTAGGTGTCGTGATAGGTGCCGAGCAACGTCGCGCTCTTGCCGGTGGAACGCTTGGAGCGCTCGTGAACGGTCACCCGTCCGCTACCCACGCCGCGAACCTCATCTACCTCGAAAACCATCTGCGGGGCGCTCTGCACCACCCACTCGTAGGCCGCCATCGCCTTCTTCCACGCGGCCACGATGGCTGCTTTACCTTCCACGGGTGTCTGCCCGATCTGCCACGTCGCGTCGACTGCCCATGTCGACGCCCACGTCCCCACGTCACCGCGGATCACGCCGTCGCAGTACCGCGCCACCAGGCGGCGCAGGGCGGCGTCGGTAGCTGGCGCCGGGATTGCTGATGAGGTCGGTGGGCCGGATTCGAAAGAGGCGAATGCTCCGGGGTCGATGCCCACCTCCCAGGCCGCCAGAGAGCGCACGTGGCCGATCAGCTGGTCACGGTCCATCATCCCGTCATGGGCTGCGAACTGGATTGCCAGTCCATCGACCAGTGCGGTGAGACGCATCGCCGAGGCCCGAGGATCGGGGCACACGAACTCGCCGTTGTCGACACCGAAGTTGATCACCCGCTGCAGCATCTCGGCGGACTGCTCGTCTAGCTCCTGGCTGATCTTCTTCATCATCGGGTTGCGCAACGCTTCACCCCAACCGTCGATCCACAGCATCCACTCGACGTCGTCGCTGCCTTCCGGCACGTAGTTGTGGATCGCATGATCAAGCTGGCCGATGGCAGTCGGAGCGGCGTGCACTTCGGCTTCGAGCTCGGCCAGATCCTTGCGCGCGTAGTGCGAGAACGCCTCCGCCAGCAACTGTTCCTTGGAGTCGAAGTGGTAGTGGATGAGGCTGCTGGAGACGCCGAGGCGTTTGGCCACGTCGCCGATCCTGGTGGCCGCGAAACCTCGCTCGATGACCACCTCACACGTGGTCTCCAGGATCTCTGCGCGGCGCTCTTCGACCGTGGGCTTCTTCACTTGGGCGAACGCTATCGCTGCCTGCCCGTCCCACTGCTGCATCCCACCGGTACCCCTGCGTAACGTGCTTTGCGTCGGCGCGCAAGCTCGGTGCCGATGATCGGCGAAGCAACACGCCAGAACCGGAGAACCACATGTCCCGCTTGACCAAACTGTCCAGATCGGTGGCCGGTCGGAGGGTGATCGTCACCGGCGCGGCGTCCGGGATGGGCCGGGCCACAGCTCATCTGTTTGCCGACGAAGGGGCCAGGGTGGCTGTGGTCGATATCGGTGCCGAACGTGTGCTGGCTGTGGTCGACGAGATTCGCACCGCACACGGCCCGGAGGCGGCGTCCGGGTTTGTCTGTGACGTGGGTGACCTCGTCGCGTTGAAGGAACTGGTGGCCGGTGTGGTCGGCGCATTCGGCGGTATCGACGTGCTGGTCAACAACGCCGGGATCTCGCTGCTGACCTCGGCACTTCAAGACGAAGAGAGCTATGAGGCGAACTGGGCGCGAACCCTTGATGTCAACCTCACGGCCCACTCCCGGCTGATCCGGCTGTGCCTGCCACACCTGCGCGCCGCCGAAGGGGGAGGGCGGGTGGTGAACATCGCTTCGACCGAGACGATCGTGGTCACCGCCGGGTTGGCAGCCTATGCCGCCACCAAAGCCGGTGTGGTCGGCCTGACGAAGAGCTTCGCGGTGGAGCTCGGGCGCCTCGGGGTGAACGTCAACTGTGTCTGCCCTGGGCCGATCAACACGGGCATGACTGCAGGCATCGACGATGCCGCAAAGCAGGTCTACGCCAAGCGGCGGGTGCCTCTGCGGCGGTACGGGGAGCCCGAGGAGGTCGCCCAGATGACGCTCAACCTGTGCCTGCCGGCATCGAGCTTCGTTAACGGGGTGAGCATCCCGGTGGACGGTGGGATGACCATTCGCCACACCTGATCAAGCGGGCGACAGCAGCTCGCCCAGGCCGGTGGGGTGCGGGCCGACGGCAAGTTGCTCGAGGATGCCGAGGCCGTGCTCGACGCGGCCGTCGGCGGTTGTAAGCGTGGCCCGCACCAGCGCCTGGATGTGCACGTTCGAACTTTCGCAGGGCTGCGCGACCGGTAGCGCCAGCCGTTCACCGGCAACCAGCGACTCACCCTGCCAGCTGCCGTGGGGGTGCAACGGGTGTCCGTAGCCGAGACCACGCATCTGGAACTCGTACAGCGGTTCGAGGTGGACGGTCGTCACTGCGCCGTGCCAGTCGACGAGGTCGTACTCGAACTGTTGCGCCCAACGAGTGCCGGCACGCCACCTCACCCGGTAGTCGACTGCGCGCATCATCTCCGATTGGCCGCCGGCTGCGACGATCGCACCGACCTCATGCCACCGCTGGCCGTCGCCGTGCTCGTTGACATCGAAGTGGGTGGACAACGTCGGAAAGTTGACCGGGGCCCACAGCCAGAAGAACTGCGGCTCTCCGACCGGAGCGCCGTTCACCGGTTCGCCTACCGGGCGCACGCCCCACGAGCGGTCGCGCGACCCAAGGACATCGTCGGGTTGCACATCGTGTCGCTCGCCGTCGATGTCGATCCAGCCACTCCAGCTTCCGAATTGGGTGAGGCGGGTGTAGTCGAACCTGGTGCGCATCCCGACGCGCTGGAAGAAGTGTGGTTCCTCGATCGCCTGTGATCGCGAGGTGAAGCGCAGCTCGGCGCGGAGGCCCTGGTCGGGAGCATCGACATGCAGGCAGATGATGTGCAACGGTTCGATGATCTCCACCCGGATCGGCCCGACCGTGGTGGCATCGCGGCGGTCTTCGGGCGCTCGTTGCGAGGCGAAGACACTGATCTGCTCACGCGGCTCGGGTCTGCCGCCTCCGGTTGCCGGCGCCGGACCGTTGATCACGCTGAACGCCGCGTCGGTTACGTGACGGTTCGGATACAGGCCCATCGCCAGTGCGAAGTAGAGGCTGCCGTTGCTGCTGTAGCCATTGAAGAAGTAGCGGTCGTAATGATTGAGGTCGGCCGTGGCGGTGTATGCGATCGGAACGCACGCCTGGTGGATCGGGTAATCGTCGAAGCTTGTCAGCATGATGGTGACGGTAGCCACCATGGACCGGCTGGTCTGGTGCCGGGCCGCGCCGTAGCCTGGACGCGTGCAGCGCCTTGGTGAGTCGTTCCGCAGGTTCCGCCGTGGTGGGATCTCGCCATCGCGTTACCGCCAGATCTGCGTGGTCGCGTTCGCGTTGCTGTGCACCATCGTGGTAACTGGTGCTGCTGTACGCCTCACCGGCTCCGGGCTCGGCTGCAGCGATTGGCCACGTTGCAGCACCACCAAGCTCGTTGATGTCGGCTCCAAACACGCCGCCATCGAACAGCTCAATCGGCTATTCACCGGGCTGGTGGCGTTGATCGTGATAGTCGCGGTGCTCGGCGCACTGGTTCGCAGACCTCGCCGCCGCGATCTCACCTGGCTGTCGGTGGGGCTGGTGGTCGGGGTGCTCGGCCAGATCGTCCTCGGCGGCATCACGGTGATGGTGCATCTCCATCCCGTGGCTGTGCAGGGCCACATGATCCTCTCCTTGATCTTGGTGACCAACGCCGTCGTGCTGATGATCCGTGCCGGTCAGCCAGACGAGGGTCGCCGGATCGACGCCGTCGTTCCGCGCACAAAGTCAAGGGTGTGGATGGTTGCTGTGTGGACTGCGGTGGCAGTGGTGGCCGGCACGGTGGTCACCGGCACCGGTCCGCATGCCGGTGACATCAAGGCCCGGCGCTTCGACCTGGCGATAACGACGGTCTCCAGGGTGCACGGCATCGTGGTGTGGGTAGCCGTCGCAGCAGCGCTGGTCCTGATGTGGCACCTGCGCAAGCTCGGTCACGATCGTAAGGTGCTCAACGCCCCGATCGTTGCGTGGTTCTGTGCAGCCGCCTTGCAGGGAACGGTCGGTTACGTGCAGTACTTCTCGGGGGTCCCGGCGCCGTTGGTGGCGTTGCATGTGGCTGGGGCGACCACGTTGTGGTCGGTCACGGTGTGGTTGGTGTGCAGCACCCGCAAGGTGACTATGTCGGCCGGCGAGTTCGTGCGCCACGTTCAGTCCGAGATCGCCGCCGACGCGGTTGCGCCCGTCGAGGCGTTCCGGGCGAGCCTGGTGGCCGGTGCCGATCAGGCATAGCGATTCAGTTCGGCGATCCGCATCCGGAACTCGTTCACCGTGTCGGCGATGATCTCGGCCACGGGCTTCACGGCATCGATTCGTCCTGCTACCTGTCCCGTCAATGCAATCGCGGCCTCCATGTCGCCACCGAAATAGAGGTCCAGGGCCCTTCCGAACTCGGTCAGGTCGACATGGTCCTGCTTCTCGAGCACGGTGGTGCGTTCGGTACGCAGAGCCCGAAGGCCGGGACGGGAAAAGCGGTTGAGGAACACGGTGTCGGTCTCAGCAGCGTTGACGATGGCATGCTTCCAGTTGTCGTGGACGGGGGATTCGGCGGCGCTGACCATGCGGGTGCCCATCTGCACGCCCTCGGCGCCAAGGGCGAATGCTGCTGCCATGCTGCGACCGTCGGAGATGCCGCCGGCGGCGATGATCGGCACGTCGAAGCGACTGGCCACCAGTGGGAGCAACACCATCGTTGCGACATCGCGAGGGTTCTTGAATCCCCCTCCTTCGCCACCTTCGACGACCAGCCCGTCCACGCCGGCACCGACCGCCTTGGCAGCCGCGGCCAACGTGGGCACGACATGGAAGACGACAAGTCCGGCGTCTTTCAACTGCGCGGTGTACTTCGTCGGATCCCCGGCCGAGGTCGTGACGAAACGCACGCCTTGGTCGACCACGAACTGCACGATCGACGGGTCACGGACGAACAACTGGGCGATGTTCACGCCGAACGGCTTGTCGGTCAACTCGCGCATCTTGATGATCTCGGCACGTACGGCGTCAAGCTCGCCAGACGAGGTCTCGATTATCCCGAGACCGCCCGCGCGACTGACCGAGCTGGCCAGTTGGGCTCGTGCGATCCAACCCATCGGAGCCTGAACGATGGGGTAGTCGATGCCGAGCAACTCGCTGACCCGGGTGCGCAGTGGGGCCGGCCCGGTGGCGAGCGGCCGGTCAGAATCGGCTTGGTGAGTATCGATGGGCGCTGTCACGTCGGCGACCGTACAAGTAGTTCAGCGAGCGCACCAAGGCGTGGTTCAGTTGGGACCGAGTACCGAGTCGTATAGATGATTGCAGTCGTTGGCCGTGATCACCGCCGCCCCGTTGGCCCCAAGCACGATCTTGGTGATGCTGGTGTTTTCCACCGCTAACCAGATCGACCGATGGATGCCGAACAGGTGGGCGAGGTAGGCCCCGATCGCGCCACCGTGGGTGACCACCGCGATGCACTGGCCGGCGTGGGTGGCCGCGAGGCCGTCGATGACGCCGGCGACACGCAGTCGCAGCGCCTCGTCGCCTTCACCGCCGGGGATGCCGTCCCAACGGCCGGTCTTGCTCCAAGCCACCCATTCCGGATCGAGTGTCGCGGCGCGGCGGCGGAACTCGCCGTTGCTCCAGTCGCCAAGCCGGGCCTCTTCCAGGTCTGGGAAGATCTGTATTTCCAGGCCGTGCCGTTCAGCCAACGGCAAGGCCGTCTGGCGGGCGCGGGCGAGGTGCGAACTGAACACCGCGTGGAGGGTCTTGGCCTGCAATCGCGTGGCCAACTTCGCCGCCTGCTCGCGCCCGAGCGGGTGCAACGGTGGGTCGGCGGACTCTTCGCTGCCGGGCACCACGTCGTCGGACCGTGCGTGACGAATCAGCAGCACCTCGCACTCATCTGCACTGATCGCACCGCGCAGGTGGGGCTGCGGGACCGCTCTTTCAGTAGCACCAGGGCCAGAGTCGCCCACGCCGGGGCGGGTACTGGTGCTGGTGCTGGTGCTGGTATCACGACGGGATGCGGTGGATGCGGTGGTCATCGACTGTTCACCGTATCTGTGGCTCAGGCGCCGCCGAGATATGCGGCACGCACCGCCGGATCGTCGAGCAGTTCATGAGCGTCGGCTGTCTTGACGATGGTGCCGGTCTCCAGCACGTACGCACGGTGGGCGCGCTTCAACGCCTGCGCCGCGTTCTGCTCCACGAGCAAGACCGTGGTGCCCTGCTGGTTGATCTCGGTGATGATGTCAAAGATCTGCGCAATGAGCATCGGCGCCAGTCCCATCGACGGTTCGTCGAGCAGCAGCAGACGTGGCCGGGCCATCAGCGCTCGACCGATGGCCAGCATCTGCTGTTCGCCGCCGGACATCGACCCACCTTGCTGGTTCTTGCGTTCCAGGAGCCTTGGAAAGAGATGGAAGACCCGTTCCAGCGATTCGACGCGAGCAGCGGTCTTGCGGTCGCGGCGGGCGTAACTGCCCATGTCGAGGTTCTCCATCACGGTCATCCCCGGAAAGATGCAGCGGCCCTCTGGTGACTGGCTGATGCCAGCCTCGGTGCGCTTGTGGGCCGCCATCTTGGTGATGTCGCGACCGTCGAACCAGATGCTGCCGGACGTGACCGGCCGGAGACCGGAGATCGTGCGCAAGGTGGTGGACTTGCCGGCGCCGTTGGCGCCGATGAGCGTGACCACCTCACCGTCGTTGACGTGGAAGGAGATCTCCTTGAGAGCTTCGATCCGGCCGTAATGAACGCGGAGGTCGCGAACCTCAAGAAGCATCTTCGGCCACCCCGAGGTAGGCGGCGATGACGGCAGCGTTGGCGCGGATCTCGGCCGGCAGGCCTTCGGCGATCTTGCGTCCGAAGTCGAGCACGACGATCCTGTCGGTGACGCCCATCACCAGGCTCATGTCGTGCTCGATCAGCAGCACCGTATAACCCTGATCGCGGATCCGGCGGATGAGGCCCATCAGCTCCTGCTTCTCCGCC
>JBDSMK010000052.1:0-3012 GCA_039915905.1 Ilumatobacteraceae bacterium | reverse complement strand
ACCAGCACCCGGTGGAGGGCGGCTTGGTGCTGGTCGTCGCCCTGATCGCCGCAGCTGCCAACTTCGGCGCGGCAGCGGCCCTCGGTGGTGGCTTCCACGATCACGCAGCCGACGACCACACCGCGCTCGGGCCGGGTGCGATCGATGCGGCAGGCGACTCGCACGATTTGAACATGCACTCGGCGTTGTTGCACATGATCTCCGACGGTGCGGTGTCGATCGGGGTCGCCCTGGCCGGATTGGTGATCCTGCTCACGGGGGGTTGGTACTGGCTGGATCCTGCCGTTTCGTTGGCCATTTCGGTTGTCATCGGAGTGCAGGGTTGGAAGCTGTTGCGCGCCACCGGCGAGGTGCTGCTCGAATCCACCCCATCCGGACTCGACGTCGACGCGCTGAGCCACACGATGTCTCGCGTAGAGGGTGTGGAGTCGGTGCACGACCTGCATGTGTGGACGTTGTCGAGCGACGTGCGGGCGATGTCGGCGCATGTCGTGCTGGCTGGTCACCCGTCCCTGGAGCAGGCCCAGGTGGTCGGTGCGAGGGTCAAGTCGACAATCGGCAGACCGTTCCGGATAAGCCACGCGACGCTTGAACTGGAGTGCGAGGCGTGCGGGGAGCCCGACGACTTCTGCAGCATCGACAACCACAGTGCCGACCATGGAGCTTGACGACTGCTCCGTACGGATCGTCGATCACGACCGTGTCGACGCTGCCCGAGCCAGGATGATCCGCACTGATGAGGCCAGCCAGTTGACCGAACTCTTCAAGCTGCTCGGCGACCCCACCCGGGTGCAGATCTTGTATGCGCTGGTGGAGGTTGGCGAGCTTTGCGTGTGCGATATCGCCGCGGTGGTTGACGTGCCGGAGACGTCGGTCTCGCACGCTCTGCGTCTGCTGCGCACCGCCGGCATCGTGCGCAACCGCAAGAGCGGGCGAATGGTCTACTACTCGCTGCACGACGCCCATGTTCGGATGCTGCTCGACGTGTCGGCTGAACACCTACGCCACGAGCCGCTACCGGCTGGTCTCAAGTCCGGCGAACACGTGGGAAGCGGATCACGCCGATCACGACCAGGATGAGCATCAAGCCGGAGGCGACGAACGCGCCGATCGCGGCGTATCCGGCGATCCTGCCCACTGTCGACCATGCGTAGGCGGTGAGCAGCAGACCTCTGAGGGTTTCACCGGTGAACAAGGTGGTCCGCTGACCGGTGATGGCGTCCGCCTTGGCCTTCAGCGCGTCGACTGCGGGCTGTGGTTCGTTGGCTGCGACTGCGGCCTTGACGGCAGCGTTTGCCGCGGTCTGTGGACCGCTTAGATCGGCGTACGTCGATCCTCCGGCTACGCCGGCGAGATGACCGTTGATGTAGCTGGCATAACCCTGCGCGGCGCTGCCGGAATCGACCGAACGACCAGCGAACTTGAGCAGGTCTGGTCGCTTCTCGGCTGTCAGGGTTGCGGCATCGGGAAACGAGATGTGCTGCGAGGAGAGTTCGTTGTGGACGTAGTCGTTGGCGAAGCTGCTACCCCAGGTGAGCAGCCCTCCTGCTACGGAGAACACGACCGTTGCGACCACCCCGAAGGCGATTAGGACGAGGTCGATGGTGCGCCGCTTCAAGGCGACCACTGATACGGGGGCGGTGGTGATGCCGGATGACTCGTCGACCTCCGACGGTTGGATGACTGCTGCACTCATGGCTATGCGTCCTCAGGCTCGATGGCTTCCTGCTAGGCAACGCTAGAGACACGCGGCGCCGCTGGTAAGGGGACCTAGACCCTCGTCGGCATGACCTTGGACCCTGCTTTCGCGGATGGCACCGGAACTGCGCCCAGCGGTCAGTTGCCTGTGGTCGTTGGCCGTGCCCCGACCTCTACCCGGTGGAGGTCGTCGCCGATCTCGATGGTGCCGTGGAAGTGCTTTGCGGCAAGCTCACGCCACTCGTCGCCGCTGCTTCCAATGGGGATCGGCGGGACGAAGTGGGTCAGCACCAGCGTGTCCATGCCGGCGCGTTGGGCCGTTTGACCGGCCTGCTCCGGCGAGGAGTGGTAATCGAGGATGTCGCGGATCCGCTGCATCTGGAGGTTGGCGATGATGTCCTTGCGGATCACGGTGTGGATCAGTGCGGTGGCTCCGGCGCACAGTGCGTCGAGTCCCGCACAGGGCACCGTGTCGCCGGCGGCGACCACCGCCGCGCCGTCGAGATCGAACCGGAAGCCGATGCTCGGTTCTACCGGCTTGTGATCGGTGAGAGCACAGCTAATCGCGACGCGACCGGGTAGTTCGATCGGGCCGTCTTGCACCTCGATCACCTTCAATGCCGGTGGCTCGTGCAGGTCGTCGTGGTGGGCCAGGCGGTATCCGATGTCGGGTCGGAGCGACGCCAAGATGTGATCGACCACGGTCTTGATGCCGACCGGACCGACGATGGTCAGCGGCGACGCCTGCGGCGACATCACCCAGCGGGTGGTGATCACGTCGTTGAGGTCGGTGATGTGATCGGAATGCAGGTGGGTGATGAGCACTGCCGCCAGGTTCGGCGAGCCGAGTCCCACCGCGGCGAGCCGCATCAGCACACCACGACCGGCGTCGACGAGGTAGTGCTCGCCGTCTGGGCCACTGTCCGGGCTGCTGCCTGGGCCGCCGCCCGCCGAGATCAACGTCGCCGGCCCGGCGCGGTCCGGGCTCGGGATCGGGCTGCCGGTGCCGAGCAGTGTGATTGTCAGAGTCATCGTCAGGACCTCTCGTTTGGGGCGAGCTAAACAAGTGCGAGTGACACTATCAATATGAGAATTAACTGCGGGACCCGAGCTAGGACCCCGTGTCCTGTACCGGCCCGAAATGGCATTGCACCGTCGCCGCTACGACACCGCGGCGTAACCTCTTCCCCACTCCGCCCGGGTGGCGAAATTGGCAGACGCGGGGGGCTTAAACCCCCCTGTACGAACGTACGTACGGGTTCGAACCCCGTCCCGGGCACCACAAACACGCAGGTCAGAGACGGTGGTTGGCGC
>JBDSMK010000027.1:0-11677 GCA_039915905.1 Ilumatobacteraceae bacterium | reverse complement strand
CGAGTTCGGCCGAGCCGCAATGGCCGGGCAGGATCTGACACATCCAGACGGGGCGGTTTTCCCGACCGTCGTTCTTGTCCTGTTCGCCGCGGACGCGGCCAAGCAGATCTCCGCAGACGTCGCGACTCCCAGCGGCTTGCGCAGTTCACTTCGTAGTGCAGCGCTCGTACCCGCCCGCCTCCAGCGCGCAGGTGGTATCTGCAGTGAGGTCACCAAGTCGATCTTCGACGCGATCGACAAGCTGTTTGCCAAGATTCACATTCCGCCAGGCAAGGTCGGTGACACAGGGTCGAGCTTCCTCAATGGTGTGTTGCAGGGGCTCACCGATGTTGTCGTCGGCACGCTGAACTTCGTGATCGACGCGGCGCGGACTCTGATCGTCAACGGCATCAAGTACCTTCTCGATCAAGTGCTCAGCGTCGTCGCCGAGGTCGCCGCTGCGGCAGCGTTGATCGGCAACTTCGTGTCCGCTGTGCGGCCGTGGACTCTCGATCTGAAACCTGAAGCGAGCGACACGATCAAGGGAATCGATCCCGACAAGGTGTACGACAGCGTTACGGCGAAGGCGATCCTGATCGGGCCGACCGACGACTGGCCGGATTGGTTCGTCGACTGCTCGAAGACTGCCGGCGTGACGCTGCCGTCGTTGCTCCCCGTCGACGCCGTCGTCATGTGGAAGGTCTCGACGTTCTCGCCAGATCTGATGAAGGAGAGCGAGGACCAGTTCCCCAAGGAGACCAAGCTGCACAAGGATCCGGCCGGCGCAGTGGTCGCCAGACTCGGCCTCGTCACCGGCTTGGAAAGCGCGGCGCAGGCCGAAACGGGTGAGTCCCAACAAGGCAACGCCACCGTTTCGGCCACTGCTCGTCGAGATCAGATCGAGGAGCTGCGCACGACACTGGTCGATGCCGTTCACAACCTGGCCGACCGCGTCCTCGTGGTCGTGCCAGCCATCATCCGCAACTACCTGTTGAAGTTGGTCGACGAGGCAGCCGCCGGCGGCAGCGACCAGCTCGCCTCCCTGCTCGATGCGTCGGCAGTGGCGACCATCACGGTCACCTACCACGGCGCACCCGAGCCGTTGAGCACCACGCGAACTTCGACGCAAGCGAAGGACCCGGGTCGGTACTGCACCCTGTTCGTCGACTTTGCCAACTGGTCGCTCGCCAACTTCGATGCCGTTATCGCGGAGGCCGCCGGCGGGACTTTCACGGTTCGCGATGCGTTCTTCACCGAGTACCTGCAGAGGATGGCCGCAATGCAAAGGGTCGAGCCAGCAGAACTCCACGATGCGCTGGCCACGTTCGCCGGCTACGCACGGCTGTACTTGGCCCACGACATCGCTGCCGTTGCGGCTCAGGCCAAGGCGATGGGGCCCGCTGGGGCTCTGATCAATGGCTACGGGAAAGCGGTGTGCGGCTACGACCCACCGGTCACGACCGGAGGGTGAACCACGAGCGATGTCCGCGGTTCAAGCATCTCCGGAGTAGCGGTGGCAGTTACTTCGCTTGTCGGTGGGCTGTTCGTCGTCGCGATCGTGGGGGATCAAGGAGGTGGTTTGCGAGTGCGTCGGCAACGAATTCGCCGAAAGACTGCGGGGTCCAACCGCGTTGGATGACGAGCAGTTCGAAGACCTCGGGTGCGCTGTAGGTCCACATGATCTCGGCGGCAAGTTCGATGGTGATGTCTGGGCGGAGGTGGCCGGCTGCGGCGAGATTGCGTGCGTTGTGGGTCATCCGGTCGAGGCGCTGCTGATCGAGATCAGCTTTGAGCGCAGACATCTCGGGATCGGTCAACGCTGCGTCGCGGATCACGAGCATCAGCGGTGCTACAAGGGGTGCGACTTCTGCCGTAAGACGGCCGAAGCCGCGCATGATCTTATGCGGGTCTGGTTCAGTCGTCTGCAGGGTGTCAGATCGTGTTTCGGCGGCGTCGGGTTCATCTCCGGCGAGTGATTGGGAATAGATGGCTCGGAGCATTCCGGACTTGCCTCCGAAGGCCTTGAAGACGGTGTCGACCGAAACGTCTGCATCGCTGGCGATCGCCGCGATCGTGGTCGCGGCGTAGCCAGCGGAGAGGAAGCGAGAGCGGGCCACGGTGAGAATGCGAGCGTGGGCGGCGTGTGCGCTGCGTTGCCGACGGGACGCATCGTAATGGCGGGGCTTGACTTTCGGAGGTATGTGGTCCATAGTGCTGTATTGAACCTAGCATACTGGATCCGAATATGGAAGTAGCTGACGAGATGGCGAGCCGACCGACAAGTGACCCGGATGCAGTGCTCGCTCGGCTGTGCAAGGCGACTGCCGCTCACGACCTGGAGGGTGTCGTTGGCTGCTTCGCCGCCGACTACCGGAACGAGACCCCCGCGCATCCCGAGCGCGGGTTCACCGGACGCGAGCAGGTCCGCACGAACTGGGCCCGGATCTTCGCGATGGTTCCTGACATCACGCCGAAGGTTCTGCGCTCCGTGGTATCCGGCGACGCGGTCTGGTCCGAGTGGGAGCATCGTGGCACGCGCGTCGACGGCGCTGAACACCTGATGCGCGGCGTGATCATCTTCGGCGTTTTGGGCGACGCGATCTCGTGGGCACGGTTCTACCTCGAGCCGGTCGATGAGGCCGGCGAGGACGCTGACGCGTTCCGCGAACGCCTGATCGCCGCCAAGGATCCGAGATGATCCTCGTCGCCGGTGGCACCGGTCGGCTCGGTTCGATCGTCGTCGGTAACGCGGTTGCCGCGGGTCGCACTGTACGCGTCCTCACCCGCGCTGCGAGCCGGGCTGAGCACCTCCGGCAGGGCGTCGAGGTGATGACCGGCGACGTCCGCGATCCGGACGCGGTTCGCAGGGCAGTCGACGGCTGTGATCTGGTGGTATCAGCTGTTCACGGCTTGAACGGCTCGAAGGGGAGTTCACCGGCGACAGTTGATCGCGACGGAAACGCCAACCTGATCGATGCGGCTCGTGCGTGCGGTGCTGACGTGATCGTCGTTTCCGGGGTCGGCGCCGCCGCTGACAGTCCGATCGAGTTGTTTCGTATGAAATGGGCCGCCGAACAGCACGCCTTCGATCGGGGCGGCCCGACGACGGTCGTTCGCGCAACGGCCTTCGCCGAGCTTTGGATCGACCTCCTTCGCCGTAGCGCCAAGCGATCGGGTCGGCCGATGGTGTTCGGGCACGGCGTCAATCCGATCAACTTCGTCTCCGTGATCGACGTGGCTGCGCTGATCGCGCTGACGGTGGATGATCGCACGACCCGCGGCGAGATCCTCGAGATCGGTGGTCCGGCCAACCTCACCGCGACCGATCTTGCGCGCGCCGTGCAAGCTGCCGATGGACGAGAGGGCCGGCCCCGACATCTCCCTCCGTTCACCCTGCGCCTCGCGCGAGCGACTGTTGGGCAGTTGAAACCCGAGATCGGTAGGCAGACCAGCATGGCGCTGGCGATGGACCGCGACGACTTCTCGTTCGACACGACCCCGATCCACCAGCGGTTCCCGACGCTGCCGACCACCGCGATCAACGATCTGCTCGTAGGTCACGAACCTTCCCTGTAGGCGAAGAACAAACTCCCACTCCAGCAACAACGAGCTTGCAGACGCGGGCCGACCACAACTTCCGCAGCCCACCGGGCCGTGTCAGAAATCAACCCTTCGGCTTTCCTTTGTCGTGACCTTTGCCCTTGTCGAGAGTGGTCATCGTCGCTGCCGGAGTGCGGTTGACGGTATTGGGGACGACGGCGAGCGTCGTCGCTGGAGTGGGCAGCGACGAGGTAGCGGCCACCGAGGTCACGGCCACCGCTGAATCGGTTGTCGTCGTGGCGATCACCGGGATTGGCTTGTCGGAGCTAGGCCAGGCGACGACGACCAGGGCGGCGACGGTCGCGACGAACGGGGCAGCTATCAGCCATGCGACTCGACGCGGATGTGCGGAGCGGACATCGTCAGCGATGTAGATGTGGCGCCCGGCTGCTGGTGGAAGACCGGCTGCTGAAACCATCGTCGGCTCGTGGCTGCCGAACTCGTCGATGCCGAACTCGTCGATCACGACTGTGGGAGTTCCGGGCTGGTCGGCGAGGAGCTGCGTCGACGGCACGCCC
The DNA here is from genome assembly GCA_039915905.1 of Ilumatobacteraceae bacterium. Lineage (GTDB taxonomy): Bacteria > Actinomycetota > Acidimicrobiia > Acidimicrobiales > Ilumatobacteraceae > JAODBQ01. Next base: position 7,580 of record JBDSMK010000027.1, on the reverse strand, counting down.
AACTCGTCAGCATCACGGGTTTGAGCCGCTGCGGCGCAAGGGGCGAGCGAGGTGAGTTCTCCCTGCAGACGACGCGCATCTTCCGCCAATGCAAGCGCATCGCTCGGTCGCAAGTGAGGGTCTTTGGCAAGGGTGGACGCGATGAGGGCCGATACACCCGGTGGAATTGTGGCGGGCAGCGGCGGTGGCATCTGCCGAACATGCGCGAGTGCCAGTGCCGCAGGGTTCGAAGCGGTGAACGGTGGGCGGCCCGCGAGCATCTCGTAGCCGACCACACCGAGCGAGTAGATGTCGCTGGAGGATGTGGCGTTCTCACCCTTCGCCTGTTCCGGCGACATGTACTGAGCGGTCCCGATTATCGTTCCGACTTCGGTGATCGAGACTGCCTCCGCGGCGCGAGCGATCCCGAAGTCAGTGATTTTGACTGAACCGTCCTCGAGCATCAAGAGGTTGCTGGGCTTGATATCACGATGAATGACGCCGTTAACGTGAGCCACGTGGAGCGCCTCGGCAGTCTGGGCTAGAACCGATAACGCCGTTTTCACGGGCAGCGGTCCGTTTTCCAACACCTCTGACAGCGGCCGACCGTTGACCAATTCCATCACGAGGTAGGCGCAAACTTGGCCATGGTCACTGTCCTCGCCGTAGTCAAAGACGCCGGCGATGCCCGGATGCGACAGTGCCGCCGTGTGCCTGGCCTCGTTGCGGAATCGATCAAGGAAAACCCCGGAATCGACGAGATCGTCGCGCAGGATCTTGACAGCCACTTGACGTCCCAAAACTTGATCGGTGGCGAGCCACACTGCGCCCATGCCGCCGACCGCAAGCCGGCGAACCAGCACGTAGCGGCCGCCCAATACCGCATCAACGACGGGCGCGGCGCGTGAGATCTCCGAATCGGCCATCGCCTATACGTACCCCAAAGCGTTAGGCGGCGAGACGGATACTGCGCCGCTCCTGCCGTCTCGGAGGCGGAGTGCCCACCCGAAGTGCGGGTGCGTCGAGTGACTCGGAAGGTTGCCCGATTGACTTCACGTCAAACCGCAATCAATCGAGGTTCACCTTGCGTAACCCCTTTCGCACCGACATCGGTGCAGCGATCTCCCAGGACGACGCCTTCGCTGACCCGGTCGCCGAATCGAACTGGTTCTTGACGTCTGCTGAGCGCGGCAACACCGCCACCCGCCTCGATAGCGGTCGGCAAGGGGTTGCCTGGACGACGGGAAACCTCGTTGTCCCGCTTGCCCACGGCCGTCACTACTACAAGCGATTGCGGCACGAGATTGCCCAAGCGAACGTCGATGACACCGTGCTCTTCACGGACTGGCGCGGCGACCCCGATGAACTGCTCGACGGACCGGGCACGGCGGTGGCCGACGTGCTCTCGAATGCGGCCAGGCGCGGAGTTCGGGTCAAGGGTCTCATCTGGCGCTCGCACCCAGACCGTACGCGATTCAGCGAGGAGGAGAACCGCGACCTGGCGATCGCAGTCAACGAGGCGGGTGGTGACGTTCGCCTCGACGAACGCGTTCGTCGAGCCGGAAGCCACCATCAGAAGTTGTTCATCGTTCTCCACAACAACGAACCGCATCGAGACGTCGCGTTCGTCGGCGGTATCGACCTCTGCCACGGACGAAACGATGACGAGATCCACATGGGCGACCCGCAAGCCGCGGTGATGGACCCCCGCTTCGGCCCCACACCGGCCTGGCATGATGTGCAGGCAGAGGTTCGCGGGCCGGCCGTCAGCGAGCTCGTCGACACCTTCATCGAGCGGTGGAACGATCCGCATCCGTTACGACACCGAACCATTCCACGCCCAGGAATCAGCAGCAACCATCCAGGCAAACCCTTGACCAAGCTCGACTTGCCCCTCGATGCAAGCGAGGTCATTGGGCCACATTCGGTTCAGGTGCTGCGCACCTACCCGGCGAAACGCCCGAGGTATCCATTCGCGCCTCGCGGTGAGCGAAGCATTGCGCTCGCGTACCTCAAGGCGTTCAAACGCGCCCGTCGGTTGATCTACATCGAAGACCAATACTTCTGGTCGGCCGACGCCGCCCGAGCACTCGGACGAGCGTTGCTGGCGCAGCCGAAATTGCGGCTGGTCGTGGTGTTGCCGCGGTTCCCTGACGAAGATGGCCGATTCTCTGGGCCGCCGAACCGCATTGGTCAACTCGCCGCTATCAAGCATCTGCGCTCGATCGCCGGGCCACGCGTCGCGGTGTACGACCTCGAGACCGAACGTTTCCCGATCTACGTGCATTCCAAGGTCTGTGTCATCGACGATGTGTGGATGACGATCGGATCAGACAACATGAACCGACGCTCGTGGACCCACGACTCCGAACTGTCGTGCGCCATCCTCGACGAACGTCGCGATGATCGCCATCCGATCGATCCCGCCGGCCTAGGTGACGGCGCACGCGTGTTGGCTCGGGAAACTCGACTAGCGCTGTGGCGCGAGCACATCCAAACCTCGGACGTGGCGACCGAGATCGACGAGGGCTTCGATCAGCTTCGAATCTGCGCCGATCTGCTCGATCAGTGGCACGCCACGGGCCGGCAAGCAAGTCGACCACCTGGACGACTACGCCACCACAACCCGCAGCCCGTGAGCCGCGCTCGACAGATCACGGCATCACTCATGTACCGCCTTGTCAACGACCCGGACGGACGACCTCTCTCCCTTCGCCTTCGCCGATCCTTTTGAAGGATTATCCGATTTGACGGCGAGTTCGATGACGAACGGAAGATGATCGCTTCCGCACGGTTCGAGATTGCGGATCGACAGCGCATGGAGGTCGAGATTGACGAGAGCGTGGTCGAGGCGCGCGACGGGTCCGATCGCTCCGAGCACGCCGCCGGACGCCAACTTGAACGATGGATTGAGACCTTTGCCCAGCGAATCGATCGCGTCGTTGTATCCCAATGCGAGCAGCTCCTCGAACTCCGGACGGTAACGAGTCGTGTTCAAATCTCCAGCGATGATCACCGGCCCGTCCAACGTGGGCGCGAACTCCGTGAGCACTTCGATCTGTTCCTTCCAGGTCATATGTCCGCCCGGATCCACCGCCGCCATCGGATTCAGCGCAACCACCAGGACATCGATGCCGCCTACCGCGATCTCAGCGATGGCGAGACGCAAAGGCCCGAGCCGCCGAAACTCCGAACGGGAACCGAGCTCGTGCTTCGTTACGATCGCGACCGCATAGTCGCTGTCGTCGTCGGGATCGAAAACTCGGTTCGGATACGCGCTATCACCCCCGCAATCGTCGAACACACTCATGAACTTCGATGTGCTTTCCACCAAGATCAACACATCGGCGCCGGCGTCGATCATCTGTCGCGACGCCAGGTCTGGTGTCTCGTTGTCGACGAATACGTTCGCGACCGCCAAACGGAACCGCGGCGCATGTCGCGTCCAACGCGGCCGCCGGCTAGCTACGAATCGCGGGATCACCAACACGCAGTGATAGGCGCACAAGCCCGCTGCCACCACCGCCAACAGCCAATGGCCGAACAACGCAGCAACAACTCCCAACACCCACGCCGAAACGAGCAGCAGCGGGAGCACGTCGTACGCCACGGCGAGGCCCGCCCCCTCTTCCACCGCGAACGCGATCTGTACCCGGCGGGTCACGATCACCGCGACCAACACAGCGCACCACAACCATCCGAGTGCCGGCAGCACCTGGAATCGGCTGCGACTGAACTCATCTGCCGAGCCGTCGACCAGATGCGCCACCACAGGCAACGCGATCACCACCGCGACAACGACCGCTGCTGACACGTAAGCCGACCTCGATCTGCGGCGTTCGACATGCGGAGGCGAGGGCATCGAGCACCAGTTTTAGCCGCGCAACAACCCTTCCATTACAAATAGGTACGAGACAGGTCGGCTGCACCGGTCGCCGCGAACGACGGAGGTTAGATCTGTGAGGCCTTTGGCTGCGCCCACTGATCATCGACGGCCACGACCTCGCGGCAATCGACCAAGCATTGACTGAAGCCCGGCGCTAGCCCATCCACCGAGACACCCTCATCGAGGTCTGCCGTCTGGTCGGGTCCCGATTAGAAACGGAGCGCTCATCGTTGCAGCAGTTCGGCGAGCACCGCCGCTTCGCTGATGTCGACATCCTTGGTCGCCGTGAGCAGGGTCAGCACACGCTTCTGGGCCAGATCACGGAGGTGGCTGAGCATCTCGGCTCGTTCAGGATCCTCGAGCTCGGTGCGATACCTGCGTCCGAACTCCTCGAAGCGATCCGGGTCGTGGCCGTACCACTTGCGCAGCTCCGTGGACGGCGCGATCTGCTTACACCACTCGTCGAGGTCGGCGTGTTCCTTGGTCAGTCCTCGCGGCCAGATCCGATCGACGAGCACCCGCAGTCCGTCGCCGCGCACCCGCTCGTCGTATGGCCGGCCGACCTTCACCTTGTGGATCTTCGTCACTAGATGACGATTCTACGTTCGCTCCGCCGCAAGCCGTTGCCAGTTGCCAGTTGCCAGTTGCCAGTTGCCAGTTGCCAGTTGTCACGTTGTCACGTTGTCACGTTGGCCCCGGCAGCGTGGTTGACAGTCACCGTGTGGGAGGATGGCTCGCTGTGGGGGATAGTTCGACATAGGGGTGGCCAATGCAGCACAACCACGAGCGCGACCTTCGAATAGGTGACCGGCTTTACCGAATCCAACACCTGGGGTCGCTCGACACCGGTGGCGACGTGTCGACTCTTCCGTACTCGCTCAAGGTGCTGCTGGAGAATCTCGTGCGTCACACCGACGGTGTTTCGATCACCGACGACGATGTGGCCGCGCTCGCCGCCTGGGACCCGCTCGACGCCGAGCCGCGCGAACTGTCGTTCACCCCGGCGCGGATCTTGTTGCAGGACTTCACCGGCGTGCCGGCCGTGGTGGATCTCGCGGCGATGCGCGACGCCCTCGACACCCTCGGTGGCGACCCCGCGTCGGTACGGCCGCTGGTACCCGTCGAGTTGGTGATCGATCACTCTGTGATCGCCGATATGGCCGGTACGGCGGACGCGTTTCACCACAACGCGGATCTCGAGTTCGTCCGCAACCGCGAGCGGTACGAATTTCTTCGATGGGGCCAAAATGCATTCGACGGGCTAACCGTCGTACCGCCCGACACCGGAATCTGTCACCAAGTCAATCTCGAATATCTCGCTCGTGTCATCTTCGTCAAAGATGGACTTGCCTATCCAGACACGTTGGTTGGCACCGATTCGCACACGCCGATGGTCAACGGTCTCGGTGTGCTGGGCTGGGGTGTCGGAGGCATCGAGGCCGAGGCCGCCATGTTGGGACAGCCCATTTCGATGCTGACTCCCAAGGTCGTCGGCTTCGAGCTGTCCGGGATGCTGCCCGAAGGATCGACGGCCACCGACCTGGTGCTCACGGTGACAGAAATCCTGCGCCATCACGGGGTCGTCGGAAAGTTCGTCGAGTTCTTCGGGCCCGGTCTCTCCTCGCTACGGCTCGAGAACCGCGCCACCATCGGCAACATGTCCCCCGAGTACGGGGCGACCTGCGCGATCTTCCCGATCGATGACGAAACCCTGCGCTATCTGCGCTTCACAGGGCGGTCCCGGGAGCAGGTGTCCTTGGTCGAGGCGTACGCCAAGGAGCAAGGGATGTGGCACGACCCGTTGGTGAAGCTGCGTTACTCCGAGGTCATCAAGTTGGACATGACAACCGTCGTGCCCAGCATCGCTGGGCCGAGCCGACCGCAGGACCGCGTTCCACTCGATCGTGCGAAGGAGATGTTCGCGGACACGCTGGGTTGCTACCTCGACGAGCGCGGCGAGGCCGTGGCACGCACCCACCGTTCAGGCATACCGACCCAGAAGCTCCCGATCCACGTGCGCAACGCCTCGCCAGAGGACGCGTCTGTCCAGTCGTTCCCGGCCAGTGATCCGCCATCGTCGATGTTGGGCGAGGCCGGTGACGGCAAGCCCGGCGAAGCCATTCGCCCGGTCGCTTGTCCGAGAGACACGGGCGCTGGTCCGGTGCCGGTCTCACGCGATGGCGTTGTCGACTTCGAGATGAATCATGGCGCTGTCGTGATCGCTGCGATCACGAGCTGTACGAACACGTCGAACCCGATGGTGATGGTTGCCGCTGGCCTTCTCGCCAAGAACGCCGTCGAACGCAGTCTCACGTCCAAGCCATGGGTGAAGACCTCGTTGGCACCGGGTTCGCAGGTGGTGACCGACTACCTCGAACGTGCCGGCCTCACCGCGTAGCTAGACGCACTCGGCTTCCAGCTCGTCGGTTACGGCTGCACCACTTGCATCGGCAACTCGGGTCCGCTGGCCCCGGAGATCTCCGCTGCGATCGCCGAGGGAGAACTCGCGGTCGCTGCAGTGCTGTCTGGCAACCGCAACTTCGAAGGACGCATCCATCCCGAGGTGCGAATGAACTATCTGGCATCACCTCCGCTCGTCGTCGCGTATGCGCTGGCGGGCACAATGGACATCGATCTCTTCACCGAGCCGCTCGGAACCGGGAGCGACGCGCAACCGATCTTCCTTCGAGATGTCTGGCCCACCACCGCCGAAGTCGATGACGTCGTTGCTGGTGCGCTGCGCTCAGAGATGTTCACGGACCGATACGCGTCGGTACTCGATGGTGACGAACGGTGGCGCTCGCTTCCGCTCCCGTCTGGCAACCGATTCCCATGGGACGACTCCTCCACGTACATCCACCGGCCCCCATTTTTCGACGGTATGAGCACCGAGCCCGAGGCGCTGTCTGACATCGACGGCGCACGGGTGCTCGCCCTGCTCGGCGACAGTGTGACCACCGACCACATCTCCCCGGCAGGAGTGATCCGTACCGACGGACCCGCAGGGCGTTGGCTTCAAGACCACGGGGTCGAACCCCATTCGTTCAACTCCTATGGGTCACGTCGCGGCAACCACGAAGTGATGGTGCGCGGGACGTTCGCCAACATCCGTTTGCGGAACCTGCTCGCTCCGGACACCGAAGGTGGTGTGACCTTGCATCTGCCCGACGGTCAACAGCAATCGATCTACGACGCTGCCATGCGCTACATCGCCGATGGCATCCCCCTCGTCGTCATCGCCGGCACAGAATACGGCTCCGGGTCATCGCGAGACTGGGCGGCCAAGGGAACCCAACTCCTCGGCGTGAAAGCCGTGCTCGCCCAATCATTCGAACGGATCCACCGCTCCAACCTCATTGGTATGGGCGTCCTGCCCCTCGAGTTCGTTGCCGGCGATAGCCCGGCCTCGCTCGGGCTGAACGGACACGAGATTATAACCATTGAAGGGATCGCCGGACTCAGCGAGGCCGAGCTCATCGGAGCGCGGCTGTCCGTCGGCGCGGATGCGACGACGTTCGAAGTGCGGTCCCGTATCGACACTCCGATGGAAGCGGCCTACTACCTACATGGCGGAATCCTGAGGTACGTGCTGCGCCAACTCGCCCGCCGCTGAAACGCCACCGACTCGCTGCTGTTGACAGCGATCACGCGCATGTCGAACGCCTTGGCCAGCCGTGCTCCCACCGCCGTCCGCAGCGCCACGACTTTTCGGGTT